>CAYNPR010000037.1:0-11308 GCA_964399115.1 uncultured bacterium
GAGCAGAAAAGGTGGGCGGCATTTCAGAAGCATCCAGGACGCCCAATCTACCGCTGGTGCCTGCCCCAACGTAAAATATCCGTCCACCGGAGCGAAGCGATTCCACAGCAAGTTCAACCGTTTTTTCAATTTCTGGAATCACCTGCTCAATGGCGGATGATATGATCCGGTCCTCTTCGTTGATGGTCATTAAAATGTCTCTGATGGACATTTCGTCAATATTGAAGGATCGATCGTTTTGCTGCTCTGTATTCAGGTCGCCACGGGATTTCATAGCCCTTAAATTACGGCGCCATGAAGGTGTGGAAAAATATAACTCTTAATCTTCCAGAACATGACTTGTCTCTCGTTTCAGAGCAATTGAGCGATCTGGATATTGCTTCAATCACCATCAAAGATAAACGAAATGAAATTGAATCAGACTGGTTTGAAGATACGGAAAATCCTACCACCTTAAATGGAGACACCCACAATATTGTTCTTTTAATCCATGGTGAAACGATTGTTAATGATTTATTGTCCAAAATTCGGTTGAAACTGAATTTGGATTATTCTCCAGATTATACAGAGGAAATTTTCGAAGATAAAGATTGGACCACCTACACCCAATCCCAGTTCTCAGCGATTCAAATCAGTGAATCCCTAAGAATTGTACCGCCCTGGGGAGCCCATTCACCCTTTGATGGAGAAAGTATTATTATTCAGCCGGGAAGTGGATTTGGGACAGGGACACATCCCACAACACAGTTGTGTCTAAAATGGATGGAGTCGAATGTAAAAGGGGGAGAATCTGTCCTGGATTATGGGTGTGGTTCTGGCATTTTATCGATTGCTGCGACAAAGCTTGGTGCGGGGTCCGTTAAAGGTATTGAAATTGATCCCCAAGCTATTCACAACGCAAATCGGAATAACGAACTGAACCAAACTACAATTCCATTCATACATGCTGATAATTATAAACCAAAAGAAAAGTACCAAATTGTGATAGCAAATATTTTATTATCCGTTCTCATTCGCTTAGCGTCAAAATTATCGGACATCACAGGTGAAAAACTTGTTCTTTCCGGAATATTAGAAAACCAAACCTCGGAGATCCAGGAAGCCTTTGATCCTTGGATTCAATTGAAGCTTAAAGATGAGATGGATGGTTGGGTACTTTTGGAAGGGTCACTTTAATAAAGAAAAGTATCGTTTCGCTTCTCTCATCACCCTTGGAGCTAAAAGGATAGTGCTGACCATGGTGGGTATTATCATCAATGCAAAGGCGCTATCTACAAAATTGACCGCTATATCCAAAGATGAGACGGACGCCACTACAATCATCCCAACGTAAAACCAATTGTAAACGGATTTCCATTTCGTGCCGAATAAATGAGATATGCATTTTCTTCCATAATAGGAATATCCGAACATGGTCGAAAAAGCAAACGTCAACACGGAAATGATCAATAAAACATGACCTGCAAAGCCCAATTCTTGTTTAAACGCCATTGCAGTCATGGTGACGCCGCTTACGTCTTCCTTATAAACACCGCTGATCAATATCACGGTCGCCGTGATGGAACAGACGATAATAGTATCGATAAACGGACCCAGCATGGCGACCAAACCTTCCCTCACGGGCTCAGTCGTTTTCGCGGCTCCATGGGCCATGGCTTCCGTTCCCGTTCCTGCCTCATTGGAGAAAAGACCACGGCGAACACCCGTGATAATCATGGCGCCCAATGCACCTCCCATCATAGCATCGCCCGTAAACGCGTCCTGGAAAATCATTGAAAAAATGCCCGGGATCTGCTCAAAATTTTTCCCCAAAATGATCACTGCCCCCAGGATATAAAGTCCAACCATTCCCGGAACCAATCTCTCGGCAACTTTTGCTATCCGCTGAATGCCGCCAAAAATAACGACACCCACCAACACTGCCACGCCAATTCCAGACACCAGATCGCCAGTGAATTGACTGGTTTGAAATAAGCCTGCGGGCTTATAGAAAAAATCACGAATGATCTGGGACAATTGATTGGCTTGGAAAAACGTGATACAGCCGAATAGACCTGAGATGCTGAACATAAGCGCCAGAGGTCGATATTTTTTTCCCAATCCTTCTTCTATATAATACATGACACCGCCCTGCACTTCTCCTTGGTCGTCCCTCCCCCGGTACATAACGGCCAAGGTGCAGGTAAAAAATTTGGTGCTCATGCCAATAACTGCCGTGAGCCACATCCAGAAAATGGCTCCCGGGCCTCCGGTATGTATGGCCACGGCCACACCGGCAATATTGCCCATCCCCACCGTACTAGCCAATGCGCTGGATAACGCTTGGAAATGGGTGATTTGCCCCGGATCATCATCAGAATCATACTTGCCCATGAGTACGTCTATGGCATGTTTGATAAAAAGAAAGGGTGTGAGCCGACTGTAGATGGAGAAAAAGAGACCGCCGCCCAGTAAAAGGATCACTAACGGCGTACCCCATAGAGCAGACGCCAATGATGCCATTCCTTGATCTAATATTTCATAAATTTTCATTTTGAACCTGTTTCATTATTGATGCTTTATCCTGAAATTCACTTTCGTTAAGCGCATAATTTAATGTTAAATAAACTCGACCAATACCTTATTCGCCAGTTTTGGATCCTTCTTGGATTGTCAATCCTGGGATTTGTGTCCATCTTCGTCATTGTCGATCTCATCGAGAATATGGACCGTTTTATGGATAACAACGTACCCAGTAACATTGTAATTCAATATTACTTCTACACAATACCTTGGTTTGTAAGTATCGGGCTTCCCATGTCAATGCTCATCTCCACCGTCTTCAGTCTGGGATCCATGGTTAAGCGGAATGAATGGACGGCCATGAAGGCATCGGGAATCAGTCTTTATCGAGCTGCAGTCCCCCTATTGTTAAGTGGAGCCCTGATAAGCGCCATATCGTTTATCCTAGATAACCAATTGGTTGCATGGGGCAATGAAAAACGATTTGAAATAGATCGAGATTACGTAAAACGAAAATCCCGCCACAAACTGAAAAATACGCTTAAAGATATTTTTCTTCAAAAAAATTCCACAACTCACGTTTCATTGTCAAAATATTTTATCCATAAGGAAACTGGTAATGATCTAACCCTGGTTGACTTGGGAGAGACGACTCTTCGGAAAAGAATTGACGCCAAAAAGATAACTTGGAATGCCGATTCACTCAAATGGTCCTTGTCTGATTTTTCCATCCGTGAGTTTGGAGAGAATGGCATTGAAAAAAACGTTGCTGTAAACGAAGGAGATACGCTGGTTGTTCTCGGGTTTTTACCTGATGAAATTCAGCAACAGGCACGAAAACCCGATGAACTGGATTATTTTAAACTTACGGAACGAATCATTCAGTTAAAGGAAAATGGCGTGGATACCTTGCGATGGGAAGTTACCCGATATTTAAAAGTCTCTTTTGTCTTTACAAATCTGATCGTCGTATTGTTTGGTATCCCTTTGGTCGTCCTTAAGGAAAAGAACAGTCTCTCCTTTGGTGCCGGAATGAGTGTTTTTGTGATTTTTGGGTATTATGCCTTTATCAAATTTGGCCAATCCATGGGATTTAATGGCATTGTGGATCCTATGCTGGCAGCGTGGTTGGGAAATATCGTTTTTATGGTGGGGGGGATTATATTGATCCTGAAGGTCAGGACTTAATCGTTATTTGATTTTCGATTTTGGTGATGGTCCGCCGTCTTCCACTTTTTCTCCCTTTTTCTTTTTGAAATTTGTGATTGTCAAACCAATGGAAAAATTGAATCCCTTCATCGTGTGAACCCAAAGCCCATTCCGGAATGCGAAACCAACGTCAAAAATGATAGGATTTCTCCTTATCCCAAATCCCATGGCCAATTCCTTCAACTCACCTCCACCCCAGGAATAACCTATGCGTACGGGCAATTTCTTCATTTTTGTCCATTCTGCGCCAATGGACCATTTCCAACTTTGTCTTGAATAGTACTTATCTGCAAATCCAGCCACCAAATCGGAAGCAATAAGAAAATTATCTACGTTTTTTGACATGCCGAGACGGAATGTGGCGGGATACCGCGTTGTAAACTCAGGTCGATAACCCCCTCCCAAGGTATCCACAAAAAAGATAGTCTCATTTGTAAACAATGAATCTTCACTCAATTTATCCGCCCGAAGAGTATCTATATTGAAGGTAAATAAAATAGATTCATTCGGATCCAATTCATCATCGCCAAATTTGAAAGGATAGAAAAACGAAGTGAGTGGATTCGGGCTTGATGATGCAGTACTGGCTCCTCCGGGATTCCAGGTAATGGTGCCAAGCATGTTTATAAAGGATGCACCAAACTGCCAACCGTTAATTGGCCTGGATGCCACACCCACATCTACTCCAAACCCTGATCCTCCCACGCCCTGCCTGATCAAATATTTTCCTGAACCGTAGATACCAAGGTCATCCGTAATCAGATTTGCGTAGGATGACTTCTCATCAATACCGAGATAAAATAATCCCTGGAGATATTTCAACGTCACTCCAAATGACATGAATTCGAATGGAATCCCAAAAGAAAATCCGATTTCATTAAGTCCAACAATTTCATAATTCATTTCTAGATCCAGATTAGTCTTCTGTGCATTTCCGTAAAAAATGAGTTCCAAAAGTCCTATAGGCATCCGGTAATTTTGAAGAATGATATTATTGGTTGTGAACGCAAGATTTCCTTTCGAAATATTCAAAATTGGTAAGGGCATATGCGTATCCACAAAGAACCCAAGTCCATCCGATGCTTTCAATTGGTCAAATAATTCATCTTTCTCTTTAGTATCGAGCGTGTCGCCGCTGTATTGAGCTATGTTTTGAATTGAGAAAAAATTTCCAAGAAGACCCAAGTCCAATTGAGCCAACTGCATCATAAAAGGACGATCTTGTTGCAATCCAATAAGCCCTGGATTATAGCCAACGGAAAAAATCCCTTCAGCGATAGTCGTATAGGCACCCGCCATTCCCACCACGCGAGGATCACGCTTGGTTTGTCCTTGAACCATCAGGAAAGAAAAAATGATTATGGGTATAATACGTCTCATCTATCTCTTAAACTGACGTGGCGTCTCCGATTATTCATTCTGTTGGATTGGGATGAATCAGTCACAGTGACATAATGCCCATTGATATCACAGGATTTTCCATTGGTAGTCATAATCTTCAGGCGAAGTGAATTTGTTGTATCAATGGAGGTAAGGTCCCATGTATAAGAACCCGTATTTGCCACACCTGAGGCAAATTCTGTCCAATTTTCGTTTTCCGTACAATTTCCCTGTTTATAGGTTCCTGAATCACCGGATGTTGAATAAAAGAGGTCAATGGTTTCAGTGCCTTCGCCATAGGATTGCCACTGGACCTCATAAGAACCGTCATTGTATAGAGTTTCGCCTCCATTGGGCCATGTAATGACAAGTTCATTTTTAGCTGGAGCGAATGCCCCTGAACTACTTAGTCGGAAGGTGATAAATGAACTGATCTCCAAATAATCTTCAACGGAAATGAAGACGCCCGTCGAACCGGTCCCTGGAAGATAAAATCTAGGCATTGTGTAATGATTGCCATAATCCGTCAAAAGGAAGATTTGGGATGTGTCGATGGTACTGGCATATACGCCCGTTCCAGGAACCGCCACCATCCCTTCAGGGTATCCAGTTGTGTCGTTTTCTCCATAATATTGTTCAGGATCAGGCATAATAAATTTGAATAAGGTATCCACGTAGGAAATGACCGTATCCGTCCCGGATCCATCAAATTTTACAATGTAGGGTAACCCATCCATACACTCTTTGTAATCCGTCATAACGTTAAAAATATAGATCCTGCCACTATCCGGAGAGAGCGCCGTACAATTTCGAAGAATATATAGACTGTCGGTTGGATTTAAGACTCCTTTTGTCGCCAATGAATCCCTGTACATGTCGAGTAGTGCTCGACTCGTGTCCACGGGGAATAACGTATCATTGCTCATTAAAACTGAAACCTCCGCACCAAAAGGCATTGCATTCGTAATGGTGGATACGAGGTCGGTCTGAATCAGACTGTTTCGAATTTTATATCTCGTCTCATGATCAAATTCTTCGATTTCCGTTGCAACGCCTCCTACAAAGGCCATTGGTTCCAGTTGCAGAACAAATGGGATGGTCACCCGAAATCCGCCCTGAATTGCTTTCCCAGGTGCTATTTCTCCACGGCCGTCCACTTTCACCTCTGGTGATATGATCAATTGTACCGGATTGGAGGCAAGAAGATCAATAATGGAGGCACAGGTGTCACAGGGTGCAGTTATTTTTTGATAGGACGGCAAGCTGTCATCTAAAGATTCATAGATCGTTATTGTTGTACCCAGTTTGCTCAATCCAATGATGGTCATGGCAGTATCGGATGATTCATCCGTCAATGGGAATCCAATGGTGTCCACTAAAACAGGCATATAAGTCAGCTCACCCAATGAATTGTAACCCTTAAAATCCATGATCATTTCGAGGGGTAATCGAATTTGATTCTTGAAAATAATTTCGATAACGGCTTCCGTAGGGATCGCACCCGTAAATCCAGCAGGAAATTCCTGTTCGGTAGAATCCGTAGGCATTTCCATAAACAAGTTTGCTTCCAATACCTGGAAAGAAATCTGATCCAGGTTCATGTTCATGGTAAATTCTCCCAAGGGGGATCCATCCAAGGGAATGGTTGCTTTTTGCATGGGTATCGTGATATCCAATGCCAGATCAAAACTACCCATTGCAGAATCAGGATATCCGGGACTTTGAAGCGAATAACCACGCATGTCAAAGGTTCTATTGATCTCAATGCCATTCTTTAATATGGTATCAATCTTAACTGAATCACCACCGGCATCTGGCGAAAAATTTTGAAAATTCATGAGAAAATTCATATCAAATGGAAAAGTGCTGGCCAGATCGGTAATATTGAGTCTATTCTCGTTATAAAGAGCACCATCATCTTTTAATAGGGCCCGATATAACTCCATCCTGCTGATACCCGATTCCGACATATCCATTTCTGGAATGGACATATCGGGCATCTCAATGCCATCCGATAATGAATATTCATATGTCGTTACGTCGATACTGTCAATCCCATCCATTTGAAACGTAATACTGAAATCAACATATAGGGATCCAGGCGGAATCGATACGTAATCCTCCGTTTCCGCTGCCAATGACATGCTGGTTGCCATATTTAAAAAACTTGTTAAACCCAATCCGGAAAGATTTGTTGTATCCGCATAGGTTTGTCCATTAGAGATCGTTGGCATTTGACTATGATTAGCCAAAGTATCATTTAGTGGATAGGCATTGCCGGTTACCATGTATGAAAAGACGTTTTCTAGATCAGTTGGGATACCATTATTTTTAAATAGTGTTTGATAAACACTATTCGTTTCATGAGTGGTAATGATCAGAGTATCAATGCTGGCGATGATGGGGGGATCATCCGGTAATGGAATAGAAGTCAGTCCTAGATTAATTGTAGTGTCTAATTGACTTGATAAGATATCCATTGCAGTATTAAACAGATTTACTATTGCTAAATTGTATAGGTCTGCTTCCATTACTCTAGAAGTATCCGAAGGAAAAGAAAATGGAGTGTAGTCTGCAACCTTTATTGAAATCGTTGTATCATAGGGCTCTGGCGGAAATACAGTGGTATCAACCAAAGTAACTGTAGTGTCAATGTAAAAATCCGTTGTATCGAGATAAATTAAAGTATCATATAAAACCACATCTATTCGTTGACTTATCGTGATACTTGGCAGATCCATATCAACACTAATACCATCGATTTCTCCAGATGATATGGCCTGATCTATCAAGGATTCATCTGCATCGGGAATGGATGGTAAATCCGGAAGTGGAGTCGCTTCCATGGTGCCTTCCTGGATGATCTTGAAACCCAGGGAATCATCCGTGAGGAAAATCGTGGAATCATCGGAAACGTCCGTCATTTGATACTTCGCCTGCACCAAAGGAATTTTTAGGTCCAAATACCAAGTCGGCATTTCAAATTTTTCCGGAATATCAAAGTCACATGCCAACATGACCAACAAAAACACGGATAGAAATGCATGGAGGAATCCCATCTTCCGGAGATGGGTAGTTTTTCTCGGATTATCTTTCATTTATTGCCAAATGTATTGGACTTCCGCACTCGAATTTGTGGAATTATTCTGAGAGATACAAAAATAAAAAACCCCGCATTAAAATGCAGGGTTTCTATTTGTTATTATTGAGTTTATATTAATATCTATAATGATCTGGCTTATAAGGGCCCTTCTTGGAAACACCGATATAGTCCGCTTGTTCGTCCGTTAATTCCGTCAACGTCACGCCTAAATGTTTTAAATGAAGACGGGCAACTTCCTCATCCAGTTTCTTGGGAAGCATATACACACCAATTTCCGGTTTTTCGGTTGCCAGGGCAATTTGGGCCATAACTTGGTTCGTGAATGAATTAGACATAACAAAACTTGGATGCCCCGTTGCGCACCCGAGATTGACCAAACGCCCCTCTGCCAAAATAAAGATCTGATGATCATCCAGGAAGGTATACCGATCCACCTGTGGTTTTATCGTCTCCTTACTGATGTTTGAATCCGTATTCAGAGGTGTGACCTGTATCTCATTGTCGAAATGGCCAATGTTGCAAACAATGGCCTGATCCTTCATGCCATTCATGTGTTCCTTTGTGATCACATCCTTGTTTCCAGTGGCAGTCACAAAAATATGTGCTTCCGACAATGCATTTTCCACAGTGGTTACTTCAAAACCTTCCATGGCGGCCTGGAGGGCACAAATGGGGTCAATCTCCGTTACAAGAACCCGGGCACCATACCCTCGCATGGATTGTGCACAGCCACGACCTACGTCGCCATAGCCACAAATAACAACGGTCTTTCCTGCAACCATCACGTCCAAAGACCTCTTGAGTCCATCTGCCAAGGATTCCCTGCATCCATAAATATTGTCAAATTTGGATTTCGTGACTGAATCATTAACGTTATAGGCGGGAAAAAGCAAATTGCCGTCCTTTTCCATTTGGAGTAGACGATTGACTCCAGTCGTCGTTTCCTCGGATACGCCAATGATGTTCTTCGCCACCTGATGCCAATGGTTTGGATCTTTTGCCAATACATCACGAAGCAACTCTTCGATGACCCTTTCTTCTTCAACTTTAGTCGTGATCTCCGGAACTTCTCCGTGTTTTGCAACATAGTCTTCCAAAATGTAACCTTTGTGAATCAACAATGTAGCATCTCCCCCATCGTCAACGATCAGGTCTGGACCCGAACCATCGGGAAAAGTGAGTGCCTGCAGGGTACACCACCAATATTCCTCCAACGTTTCCCCTTTCCAGGCGAAAACCGGAACGTCGGTTTCTGCTATTGCCGCTGCAGCGTGGTCCTGGGTGGAAAAAATATTGCAACTCGCCCATCTTATGTTGGCTCCCAATTCCACCAACGTTTCTATAAGAATCGCCGTTTCAACCGTCATGTGAAGCGAACCGGTTATTTTTTTACCGGATAAAGGTTTTGTCGATCCATATTTCTTTCGGGTCGCCATAAGACCAGGCATCTCTTTTTCGGAAATACCCATCGCTTTTCGTCCAGCGTGTGCCAGACCAACGTCTTTGACCTTGAAAGGAAGTGATTCCACGATTGGTTGCGTATGAATCTCAGCCATTATGCTCTCCTATACTTTTGACCGTAATGTTCCGGTCATATCTGTTTTTTCCCAGGTAAATTGATCCAATTCCCGGCCAAAATGTCCATATGCGGCCGTTTCCCTGTATCTGGGCTTTTTTAAATCCAAATGGGCAACTATTTCACCCGGTCGAACCGGAAAAACATCCCTTGCGATCTCGGTAAGTTTCTCATCATCCATTGTTCCAGTTCCAAGCGTTTTGGCGTAAAAGGAGGTTGGTTCCGCCACACCAATACTGTAAGACAATTGCACTTCGCATCTATCAGCCAAATCTGCAGCAACTATATTTTTTGCAATATAGCGAGCCATATAGGTGGCACTGCGGTCTACCTTTGATGGATCTTTTCCCGAGAATGCACCGCCGCCATGGGATGCGTATCCACCGTAGGTATCCACGATGATCTTACGACCTGTCAATCCGGTATCCGCTTCAGGTCCGCCATAAACAAACCGTCCTGTCCCATTTACAATAAAATCTTCCGAGTAAGGATATCCATAAGAATCCAATACCGGTTTAATGATATGGCGTATCACTTCCTTTCTTACAAATTCCAGTTCCTTTTCTTCAGATCCATATGCATCCTTCATATCGTCATGTTGGGTCGCGATCACAACCTTGTCGACAGAGACAGGCTCTCCATTTTCATAATTAACTGATACCTGTGATTTACCATCCGGCCTCACCCAAGGTAAAGAACCATCTTTTCGAAAAATAGACAATCTTTCCGTCAAACGCTGGGCGATCTGGATGGGCAACGGCATAAGTTCAGGCGTTTCTTTGCAGGCGTAGCCAAACATAAGCCCCTGGTCACCGGCACCTTGTTCAGAAATATCTTCTGAATCCACTCCCTGGGCAATCTCAGGGCTTTGTTCATGCAGCATGGACATAACCTTCACTTCATCTGGATCAATGCCGCTGTTCCCTTTATGGTATCCTATTTCTTTAATGGTTTTTTTCACAACCTTTTCAACATCTATGGATTCTGTTGTACGGACTTCACCGGATACAACGACGAGGCCCTTGGTTGCAAGGGATTCGCAGGCCACGTGTGCTTCTGTATCCTTGGATAGAATATCATCCAGGATCGCATCTGAAAAAGCATCACAGGCTTTATCTGGATGCCCTTCTGTAACAGATTCTGACGTAAATAAAAATTTGCTCAACTTATTTTCCTCTTAATGTGTTCACCCCGTACCGGAATGGATCCGGCGCGGAAGTTAATTATTATTGTTCATGAATACTGCTGTGATTTTATGCAAAATTCCCTGTAGATCCGTGCCAGTTCCTGAAGCATTTCCACGGATGACTGGAAGTTGTAGGACATAATATGTTCCACATTCAGCCCTACGGGTACCTTAAGGTTATTGAAAGTAATGTGATCAAGTATTTCATTTAATACTTCAACTGCTACATCCAGGGATCGTTCGGTCATGGAACCGGGTCTGCCCTTGAGATACCGTTCAGTGTCATCGGGAATCTCCACTCCCAGCCATTTTAAGAATTCAATATTCTTTTGGGATGATACGGGTGCAAAAC
>CAYNPR010000038.1:0-11226 GCA_964399115.1 uncultured bacterium
TATGGGATGATTGTCAAAAACGATCAAATCATAGTTTGTATCCCAAAAGGTTTTCATGGGGATCGAATACTCATTTGGCTTATAAGTGAAATGGTCAATCCTAAATCTAGGATTCTTGCCAAGAATGCGTTTGATTACTTGTGTATTAAAATTGGGTGCTCCTGTAATAAGAGCAATACTATATTCATTTTTCAACACTTGAATGGGTACGACTTGTTTATTATTCTGAATGTTGATCTCTTCCGCTAATGCATTGACCTTTGCAGTGTAACGGGCTTCCCCTGTCTTTATAGGGTTGATTTGAAATTGAATTCGGTCTTGGCTGCCTCCACCTGAAACATGCACCAGATTGGAGCCTACAAGTTTACTCCCGGAATAAAGAGTCACATTCAATCGTTCCTGAATCTCTCCATAACTGGAAATTGTCACGTCCAAGTCAGCTTTTTCACCTTTAATGATGACGGGAGGAGCCTGAATGGAATGAATCGCAACATCGACAAGAGGTGTTTCGTCTCCCACGCCAATCACATGTATCGGTGATGCAATGTCAAGACTTTCCATAGGAATTTCAGGACCTAAATTAATTTGACCATCCGTTATAATGACCGATCCGGCAAGCCCATCCGTTTCCTGCAGACGAATGCTCTCCAATACTTTCCCAAAATCTGTGGAACCATCAGAAATGCTTTTATCTCCTTGTAGCCAACTTGTATCCAAATCATTTCCAAAACCTAAAACTGAATAAGAAATATCTCTTTGTTTGATTCGCTCAAGTAATTTATCGATACCTGTAACCAAAGTACCCATGGAAGGGTGCGTGTGATAGGTCATACTCAGAGATCGATCCACATAGATATGCCATTTCAACTCACGGGAATTTGAGTGAGTCAATTCAACTTCTGGATCCAAAATTAAAAAGATGATTAAGCCAAACAGGAATGTCCTAAGAATAATAATCGGTTTCAATTTCTTGAATTCTCTAACTTCGTAATAGGAATAAACCATAGCTAAAATGCATAATAAAAGAACATACCAAAATATTTGGTCTGGTTCAGACAAGGACAAATTGATCATTAAGACATACTTAGATTTGGTTTTACATCAAATTCCAAAGTCCCTACCATCCCTGAGTTTATTTTTTGCTCACCCAAATAACCAACCATGGCGGCATTATCGGTACAATAGGTTAAATCCGGAAAAAGGATCCGTATGTTTGGTAAGGATTCACTAAGGCATTCTCGCAATCTTTCATTTGCAGCAACACCACCAGCTATAACACCAGTATCCGTTTTTGTTATGTGTATAGCTCTTCTCATTTTTTCCACCAAACTCTCAACAATGGCTTCCTGATAGCTTGCAATTACATCTTGAATCTTCATTGTTTGACTTTCCCGATAGTCATCCATGAAATAAAGTAATGATGTTTTTAGACCGCTGAAACTAAATTCCAACGAATCATCGTTCATCAACCCCCTTGGAAACGAATAAGTACATGGGTTCCCTCCCTTCGCAGCCTGCTCAATCGCTGGTCCACCGGGATAACCCAATCCAAAAATTCTTGCCCCTTTGTCAAAAGCCTCTCCCGCAGCATCATCCCTCGTCTCTCCGAGCAAGATATAATGATTCATCTTTTTAACATGCCACAATTGAGTATGCCCACCTGAAACCAAGAGACACACAAACGGATATTTCAACGATGAATCCGCTAAAAAGTTCGCGTAGATATGTGCTTCCAGATGATTGATGGGTATTAACGGGATATCCAAGCCCAATGCCAACCCTTTGGCAAAAGTCACGCCAGTTAATAAGGCCCCGGCTAAGCCCGGCCCATGTGTAACGGATATTGCATTCAAATCCGTTAAATTGGTTCCTGCTTCATTAAGGGCATTATGAACAATTAGGTTTAATAATCGCTCATGTTCACGAGATGCGATTTCCGGAACTACACCACCATATTGGGAATGAATTGATTGTGAACTGACAATACTAGATAAAATTCTACCATTTTTACATATGGCGGCAGCTGTTTCATCGCAGGATGTTTCTATACCAAGAATAATCATTTTGCTTCTCGGGCAACATCCAATTCAAGACTTTTGGGAGACAAGTTACGCCATTCCAGGATATCACTCGGTACTTCAACCCGTGGTTCATAAAATTCGGTTTGATCGTTCCAATCATTATAATTTATAATAACTTGAATTTCCTCAGGTTTGAGCTGCCCAATCCTTTGAACTCCGCCAATCACCGTAAGCGACACAGTCTGAGGAGAAAGAAAAACTCTGTGGCCTTTCCGAGCATTTATCACAAAAACCGGAACATCAACAATGATTCGTTCGCTGATTTCTTGGATATCAACATCCAAAACAACCTCATTATCTGAATATTCAATCAACCGTCCATGAGATTCTAATAGTATCCTCCTTTTTAATGGAATTGTAATTTCTTTTAATGTATCACTAACTGTTTTAACATGGTTTATTAGAACCAAATCTTCTTTTGGACCCCTAATCTCAATTTCCAATGGCTTAATCCGGATGTCTCCAACCCGAATATGACCCGGGGCAGGTTTTAGTGTGATCTCGGAAATAACTGGAACCGTCTTAGTCTGATATTCATCAAGACTGATTTGTATCCGGTTCGGATAGACAACCTCCACATAGGTCAGATTATAGTTGGAAGGCAATACAATTTTTTGTGGATATTTTTTGAAATACTCATTCAAGACGAATTCATATTCCTGGGAGATCCCTTCCAAATCCAGTACTAGTTTAAATCCTGCATATTGTTTCAAAAGGAAAGCTTTAAACAGATCACGACCAGTTCCTTTGAGCCGAACACTGGCAATTGAAGGGACTTCTTCACGATGGGCTTTTTGAACGTTTAGATTACGTGCTTCAATGGGTAAATCCATGACCATAGAATATTCGTTTTCGGACACCACAAAAATCCACAGCAATAATGCAAGCCCAAAAGCACCGAAAGGAAGGACTAATTTATGACGAAGAGAAAAATCAATGGGCTTCTTCAATACCAATGGTTCAGTTGCCCCATTACAATGGTTTTATTCTTCTTTTTCGGATTGGGATTTCGTCTCTTCAGGATTCTCCGTTTCACCGTCTTTTTCAGCTTGATTTGCGATTTCCAACAGCTCTTGAGGAAGATCTAACGTATCCCCGGATTTCGTATCCTGATTTTTCAAATATTCTTTGACTTCATCGGCGGCTGAAAGCGACTTGTTGGTTCCCGCCAATTCTTCCCTGTATAAAATCACTTTTTTATCCTCGGGCGAAACTTTCATCACAATACCAGATAAATTGGCGCCCAATTCATATTGACCGGCGAGAGTTTTACGGTCGCGTTTTGACATTTTACCAAAAGGAATAATCCCTTCAACATCCATATCCAGTTGAATGATAATTCCCTTATCCAGAATCCGTACAATTTTTCCACTTACCTCCTTACCGGTTTCATAGAATTCAACGATTTTGGACCATGGATCGTCCTGACATTGTTTATACCCTAGTGAAATCCGGCGATTCTCTCGAGAAACTTCCAAAATCAAGGCTTCGATTTCCTGTCCTTTATCGAGAATGGATTTAGGGTGTTTAATGACTTTCGTCCATGAAAGATCCGAAACGTGAATTAAACCCTCAATCCCTTCCTCCAGTTCAGCAAATGCACCAAATTGAGCAAGACTTTTTACCGTACATTTTTGGATGGTGTCAACTTGATATTTTTCCTCAATTTCATCCCAAGGATCCGGTGTTAACTGTTTAACGCCAAGACTGATCTTCCGCTCGTCCGCATCAATGGAAAGAACCTTCGCTTCCACCTCATCTCCCATTACATAAATTTCCGAGGGATTTTTAATATGTTTTGTCCAAGATATTTCCGATACGTGAATAAGTCCTTCAACGCCGGATTCCAATTCAATGAAGCACCCATAATTCGTCAAACTAACCACTTTCCCTTTCACTACATTCCCAACAGGATATTTAATTTCTACTTCATCCCATGGGTGTGGAGTCAGTTGCTTTAATCCCAAAGACACTCGTTTCCGCTCTTCATCATACTCGATGACTTTAATGGTGATGGTTTCATTCAACTCCAATATTTCAGAAGGGTGGTTAACCCTACCCCATGACAGATCCGTGATATGGAGAAGCCCATCAATTCCTCCAAGATCCACAAAGACGCCAAAATCAGTTATATTCTTTACGCGACCTTCGAGAATGGAACCAACTTCCAACTCTTTGAAAAGGGTTTCCCGCTGTTCTTTCAGACTTTCTTCAAGTATTACTTTATGAGAGACCACGATATTTTTGCGAGTTTCATTTAATTTAACTATCCTGAGTTCAATATCCTTATCTAGGTAAAAATCGAAATCCTGGATGGGTCGAACATCTACCTGAGAACCAGGTAGAAATGCTTGAACGCCATCTAAATCAACTATGAGTCCGCCTTTTATTCGCCGTACAATTTTACCATTGATGATTTTTTCGTTTTCAAACGCTTCTTTAAGATTTGACCAACGACGCAAGAAATCTGCTTTCTCCTTGGATAGAATCGTATTCCCACCAGCATCTTCAATATACTCGAGATACACTTCTATTTTATCGCCTACGGAAGGCAGATTTTCTTCATCAAATTCACCACGATCTATAATACCTTCGGATTTGAAACCAATGTCAATCAGAACATCCCGTTCCGTCAAACCAACCACTCGACCCGTAATAAGTGAATGTTCTGAAATATCCATCAATGTGCCGGTGTAAGCTTTTTCCAATTCGGGGTTAACCTCAGTTTCATTCGAGTAGTCTTTCATTTCTTCTTTTTTAACTACACGAACGTCATCAAATAAACCAGGATTTAAATAATCTTTAATTTCAGCTACAATATCGGCCGGGGCAGTTGGCGCTGATTCTTCATCAGTGCTGACATCCTTAACAACCGTTTCTTCCGTTGCTTTGGATGTCTCTTCAACTACCTGTTCTTCAAACTGTTCTTCAAACATTCTTTTATTTTTCCTTAACTTTTCCTTTTGTTATGATTTTTACGATTTTATTTATTTGGTCATCAATCATGATTCCACTCGTATCGATTAAAATGGCATCTTCCGCTTGAATTAATGGGGAATGGTCACGCGATGAATCCAACCTGTCACGCTTTTCAATATCATTAATTAATTCCGACAGGGTTGTGGTTTCTCCCATTGCCTCAAGTTCCAATAACCGCCGTTTTGCCCGAACCTCCACGTCCGCAATGAGAAAAAACTTAAAATCTGCGTTCGGGAACACTATGGTGCCAATGTCTCTGCCTTCCAATACACAATCCGTATTCTTGGCAATTTTTCTCTGAATCCTAACCATGGCCTCCCTAATGATGGGCAGCGCACTCACAACACTCACACGGGAAGATATATCCGCAGAACGAATTTCTCTTGATACATCAGCCCCGTTCAGAAATATTCTGTTTTCAATACCAAACGATATATCTGCTTGAACCAGAAATTTTTGAATACTGACCTCATCTTCCAGACTAACATCAGTTTTCTTCAATCCCAGCGTAACCGTCCGGTACATGGCACCCGTGTCAAGATGCATGATACCTAGTTTTTTAGATATACCTTTAGCTGTAGTACTTTTCCCCGATGCGGATGGTCCGTCTATGGCGATAATCATGACAATCAACTCTCAATAAGCCGGCCAAATTACCTTTCATCGTGGAGAATGCCAACGATGAAAAGGGCATTTGTTTCAGATGTATTTTATGAGGATTTTCGAAGGATTTTAACTTCTTTTTCCGATAAAATTCTGAAATGTCCTTCAGGAAGGGTACCCAGATCCAACCCTGCAAATCTGATTCGTTTCAAAGAAAGTAATTTTAGTTTGAGCCGATGCATAATTCGCCTTATTTCTCTTTTTTTCCCCTGACGGAGACGAATGATGAGGGTTGATCGACTTTTTTGTGTTTTCTGATCCAGAATTTCAGCTTTTCCATACTCTTTATCTCCGATGTAAATCCCACGCTTTATTTTTTGAATCTGGTTAACCACCATTCTTCCTTCGATGACTGCCTCATAATCTTTCGGTACACGGTGGCTTGGATGGGTTAATAATTGATGTAGGTCTCCATCGTTTGTCAGAAGTAATAGTCCCGTCGTATTCAAATCCAGGCGTCCGACAGGCATAACCTTGTATTTGGACGGTATAAAATCCAGAACCGTTTTTCTTCCATGAGTGTCCAGAGTGGTTGTAATGATTTTACAGGGTTTATTTAGCATAATGACAATTTGTTCTTGAATCGGCTTTACCTTCCGTCCATCATATTCAATTATGTCGGATTTATTAACAGTATAAGCGGGATCCATGCAAATTGTCCCGTTCACTGTGGTCATGGCCATTCGAATTAATTCATCTGCTTTTCGACGGGAAGCAACTCCAGCTTTAGCAAGGAATTTGTTCAAGCGCATGGGAAATCAGGCTGTGGCTTCAGGCTTGGGCGAATTTGTTTCTTTTTCGTCGGGTAACTGTTCCTGAAAAACGGCAATTTGCTCTCCCAACATAGGATCCGATTCCATGAGTTCTGTAATTTCCTTGAGTTTCGGCAAATCCGATAACCGGTTAATGCCAAAATGCTCCAGGAACATATTCGTTGTTTGATAAATCAAAGGTCGTCCAGGACCCGTATCCCTACCTTTTATTTTTACCATTTTTCTGTTCAACAATGTTTTTATCACTCCACTGGAATCTACACCGCGTATAGCTTCAATTTCGTACCTGCTGACAGGCTGCTTGTATGCGATGATCGAAAGAGTGTCCAGCGCAGCCGGAGAAAGTGATAGCCTCCCTGACCTACTCAATAAACGGCGGACAAAATGCTCGTATTCTTTTTGAGAAACTAACTGATATCCGCCTGCAACTTGCCTGATTTCAAACGAATGATCTTCATTGGAATATTGTTCATTCAGTTCATCAACGAATTTTTTAAGATTGGGCGTATCCGGGTCAAAGATACCATTCACCTTAACTTGGGTTAAAGGATCTGGAGTCGCAAATAACAGCGCTTCAATAATTTTTTTTATTTCAGTTGAATTCATCAGGCTTCCGACCCTCGATGAACCAACAATATTTCTCCGAAGATTTCCGATTGTTCCAGTGTGGAAATCCCCTCGCGAATCATGTCCAGGATTGCCAAAAAAGTAACGATGATTTCCATTCTAGTGTTTAATTTCTTAAGGAGCGTCGAGAATTTCAATCGTCCGTCGCCATCGAAATATTTAAAAATCACTTCTTTTTGCTGCTCAAGTTTGATCGGTTCCCGCGTCAACTCAAACTGTGAGAAGACCGGCCGGTTCTCCATGGCATCCTTAAACACTCGAGCCAAATCGAAAAGGGTAACGTCTTGAAGCAATACGCCTAATTCCTCCCCTTCAATACTAGGAATTTCTTGTTCAAATTGTCGAGGAATTTCATGGCTTTGATCCTTACTTAAAGCATCCATGATTTCCGCTGCATTCCGATATCGTTTATATTCAATAAGTTGCATAATTAATTCTGTACGAGGATCAATAATGTCTCCTTCCTCATCAAACTCCGGACGAGGAATCATCATTTTCGCCTTAACTCTCATGAGAGTTGAAGCCATAACGATAAAATCTCCAGCCACAACCATATTCAACTTTTTCCATTGCTCAATAATGTCAATAAAGTCTCGTGTGATTCTTGCAATCGGAATATCATAGATATCCAATTCATCTCGCCGGATAAAGTACAGTAGAAGATCCAAAGGCCCCTCAAAGTTTGATAACTGCACTTGGTACGACATTTTACCTGTAAATCACTCCTGTAGCTGATTTCACTCGTTCCATCACATCTTCGGCAATACGATGAGCCTTTTCTGAACCAAACTTGAGAATATCATGGACCTTTTTGGGATTTGATGAAAGTTGTGCCCGTTTTTCGCGATAGGGTTGGAAATGGTTCATGACTTTTTCAAAAAGTTCCTGTTTTACATCTCCATAACGTAACCCTGATCCATCGTACCTATCAGCTAAATCCTTTTGTTCATTTTTATCAAGAAAAAGAGAGAAAAGATTGAAAAGTGGCGTATTCTTATCCTTGGGATCATCAACGGGTGTCGTATCCGTGACGATTCGCATTATTGTTTTCCTCACTTTCTTCTCCAGATCGAAAATGGGAATTGTATTATTGTATGATTTACTCATTTTCTGACCATCAATCCCGGGAACCAACTGGGACCATTTTTTAATATCCGGTTCTGGTACCACAAACGTTTCTCCAAACGTATTGTTAAAACGAATGGCAATATCACGGGTCATTTCCAAATGTTGTTTCTGATCGCTCCCCACTGGGACAACTTGGCTGTCATACAATAAAATATCAGCCGCCATTAGAATCGGGTAAGAATACAATCCCATATTTGGTTTGTGCCCTCGTGCTATTTTATCCTTGTATGAAGTTGCTCTTTCCATCAAACCCACACTCGCTTGGGATGAAATGATCCAAGTCAGTTCCGTTACCTCGGGTATGTCTGATTGTACCCAAAAAGTGGATTTTTCCGGATCCAGTCCGAGAGCTAGAAAATCACAGGCTGCATTAAAAGTATTTTCCGATAGCGTTGTAGAATTTGGAATGGTTGTGAGAGCATGGTAGTTTGCAATAAAACAAAAAAGTTCATTCTCTTCCTGGTATTTGATCATGCGAGACATCATCCCAAAATAATTTCCAAGATGAAGCGAACCGGAAGGTTGGATTCCGCTTAGGACACGTAAATTTTTCTTTTTTGGCATTGTTCTTTGGTATGTGTCATGCGGAAGTGGAATAAGTTAGAAAGGTTCCATGAATAAGTATGGCCGCCAATCCTCTTGACGGTCACGGACATAATGCTGAAAAAAATGGATTCGATTGGGTCTTTTTGGGGATTTTATCAAATTCATGCCAGCTTCTTCAGGCATACTATCTCCCTTTTTCTGGTTACATACTTTACAAGCGGTTACAAGATTCTCCCAAATATCCTGTCCTCCTTTTACTTTAGGCAGAATATGATCCAGGGTCAAAGGTGTATTGGATTTTCCGCAATATTGACAAGTATTCTTATCACGAGCCAAAATATTTTTCCGATTTAAATCCATGGATAAATTATCATACCGGATAAAATTCCGAATTTTGACCACACTCGGCAAATTAACTGCAATGGAGGGACTGTGAACTTTCTCGTGATAAAATGCCAACACGTCAATTTTTTCAAGATAGTTCATGCAGATTGCTCTTTTTGCCGTGCAGATGGTCATCGGCGAATAATTTGCATTCACCACTAAGACTGCTCTATTGAGCAAATGTCCGTTAACCGAAGTCGACGATGGCATTTTCATGACCGAAACTTACTTCGAATCGAATGGGTTGACATGTACATATCCATTAATTTTTGATTCGAAGAAATATCACTTTTTTCAAGGATATCTTTCCTTACAGTTCCCTGAGCGTGTAGGATTCCATTGCCACCAGTTGAAATGGCAACATGGGTTACTTTTCCATTTTTCCCAAAAAAATGAAGGTCTCCAGGATTACATTCCTCGAAATCAATCTCATAATCCGCAAAAAAATCTCTTTGCTGGAAGGAATCTCTGGGCAAATCCAATCCACATGGTTTGAAAACCGATTGGACCAGGCCCGAACAATCGAATCCAAGAGATGTCTTCCCACCCCATTTGTAAGGAATACCCAATAAATTTATGGCGACAGGTAAAATTTGATCAAATTCCAAAATGTCCGTTAATTGAATTGAACCCGGAAGGTTTTGATCCGTTTTTGCACCGAAAGGAAATAGCGGATCAAAAAAACCCTTTTCATTTGGAAATACAATCCGATGGGTCGGTTTGTTTCTTTCCGATTGCTCGATTCCATAAAAGGAATTCATCCATCCTTCGTAGCCGTCTTCCAGCCTGACTTGAAACCAATTTTCCTTTTGATCCAGAATCCTGCAGGATTCACCTAAAACACCTTCCGTTAGGCAGGATGAATTGAAAGTTGGCTCTTGATGAACCTGAGCAAAAGCTGTTTCAACAATGAACCAGTCTGAAAGAAACTGTGGCATAGACGAAATTTATTCTCTCAACCAAGAAGAAAACAGATGGTTTTCCCTTTGATGGTCCAACCTGGACGAGTTAAACTCAATCGCTCATTTACATTCATTTATGGCAGGGAAACTCGTGTGAATCGGGTACAGTCCCCGCTACTGTGAATGCGGAATACTGGTTCAAATACCATTTTTGGATTCCCTATCCAAGAAGAAGGTGGATCAAGTTGGAACCGCGTAAGTCAGGAGACCTGGATAAATGGATATAACACATAATAAAACTTTCGGGAGAAAGGTTGTGATGCCTCCCAAACATCAAATCTTCATATCCCATTAACATTGAATAAGGAATTTGCTATGAAAAATATTTTTCCAGTAATACTATTAATTGCCATTGCCTGTGAAGACAATTTAAATGAAGAATCTGACGTTGCAATCACGTTTATTGCAACTGAAGGAACTTTTGGTGATGGTGACGGGGCCATAACTGTATTTAAAGGTGGCAAACAGATACAAAATATCTCAAATGTTGGTGACGTTGTTCAAGCTTTGTTGATTCACGATGATAAATTGTTTGTTTTGGTAAACAATAGCCACATGATTAAACGTTATAGCATTACCGGTTCAGGGTTAAGCCTGCCGGGTTTTGAAATTCCTACCGGTAATTCCAGCCCGCGGGAAATGGTGGTTACCAATAATAAATTGTATTTTACCAACTGGAATTCAAAGGACATAAAAGTGCTAAACTTGGAGACTTACGCCATTGAATCTTCAATCCCCATTGATGGCCTGCCAGAAGATATTGTCACTGATGGGACCCATTTGTGGATCAGTGTCCCTAATCTTGAACTCTATGACACCAATAATGGCTCAAGTATCGTAAAAATTGATATTGCCAGTGAAGAGATCTTGGAATCATATGAGGTCGGAAACGGACCACAACACATGGTGCTTGATGAACAGAAGTTGTGGATATCCAGAACGTTTTATGACCCTTCCTGGACCGCTTTTTATGGATCAAGCAGGATAGATTTATTGACCGGTGAAGTAACCATGTTGGATTACGGCGCCGGTGCAGTTTGCGGCGGGGATATGATGAAAATTTCCGGCGAGGTGTATCGTACG
>CAYNPR010000039.1:0-11187 GCA_964399115.1 uncultured bacterium
CAATGCCTTAATCATGAATGACTTTTATGGTTTTATCGTAAACGGCCTGATGCAAAGATTCCGCTTTTTTAATGAGATCGTCAACGGCAGATCTTTTTTCATCGCGATACGGTTCATCCTGGATGCCCGGCAGATTGATGAGAACGTTCATGCAGGCGCCCCTGACGCCGGCCAGGGCCATCTCTGCGGCAACACCCGCATCCGAGACGGAATTGGGATTCCCTTTTTCCACAAGCGTGTCCGCCAGTTGGATCACGCGATAACATTTCTCCGCCGTTTCCATAGGAATGGCGATGGCATATTTATTCGCAGCATCAACCGCTTTTTCTTTCGTTTTCTTTTCCGTATCGTCCGTTGCAGGCAGGCGGTTGGCTTCCATCACCTGGTTAAATGCTTCCGTATCTTCATCCACCAGGAACGCCAGCCGGTCTTTCAGCGCCTGGGCTTCCACACCGATCTCATCCATCAGCGGTTTGCTGTCCAGCATTTCCTTTTTCTCATGGGTCAGGGCTGCCACCATGGACGATAATGAAGCGCCCAATGAACCCGCCAGGGCCGACACGCTTCCACCGCCGGGTGCTGGGCTATTGGTGGAGAGTTCTTCCACGAATTCAGCTTCCACCAATGATTTTAAAGGGCGATCTTCTTTTTTCACGGCATAATCTATGATTTTTTCATTCGGGTCAAATTTTGTCACGTCGTTCAGTCCCAGGGACTGAACGGCGCATTCCACAACGTCTTTCACCGGGACTCCCAGAGAGCGATTCTGTTTCTTCAGGTAATGCTTCCCCGCCATGAGCATGGCTTCCAGCGGAATCAATCCCACCAGTTCGCTTCCCGTTACGCGGACACCGCGCTCATCGGCCAGTTGACAGGCCTCGTCAAACACGTCGTGGATGGTTGACGCTTTATAATCGTTGAAATTTATGGAAATCTGGGCTCGGTTAAAAACGTCAACGTACCATCCAATGGCTTTTATATCTTTGAATATTCCCGGGACTTTCACCGGTTTGCCATCATCGTGGCGAACAATCTCACCGTCCAATAAATTTTTTGATTCAGGATTCGGAACCCGTTTACTTCTGCCCGCTTCTCTTAATTCAAAGGCAATATCCGTAGCCAGTCGATGGTCTTTCGTATTGAGGTTGATATTATAGGCGATTAAGAATTCACGGCAACCCATGACCGTCGCTCCCGCCTTGACGTGTAGCTTTGCGGGGCCAAAATCCGGTTTCCAGTTATCGTCCTTCAATTTTTTGGCCAACCCCTCGTATTCTCCCTTTCTTATGTCGGGAAGTTTGACGCGATCCGGTTTCCGGGCGGATTTTTCATATAAATAAACCGGGATGCCCAATTCATCTCCCACCCGTTTCCCAACTTGCCTGGACACTTCAATGCATTCTTCATCCGTCACGCCGCTCACGGGAATAAAGGGGCAAACGTCCGTGGCGCCCATCCGGGGATGGGTTCCGGTATGGCGGCTCATATCCAGAATTTCGGACGCGCGCTTAATTCCCCGGAATGCGCCTTCCTCCACGGCTTCAGGCGGGCCAACCAGGGTAACGACCGTACGATTGGTATCGGACCCGGGATCCACGTCCAAGACCGTGACTTCCGGAACGGCGCTTACGTGATTGACGATATCGTCAATTTTGGAACGATCACAGCCCTCGGAAAAGTTAGGTACGCATTCTATAAGTTTCATTATTAATTAATTTATAGCAATTTGTTTCAAGTATACTATTAGAAATAGCACAAGCGCGAACATGGTGATGGTCCACCACAGGGACCGTTCTTTTTTTCGCTGGGGTAAAATTCTTTTAAAGAGTCCCATTGGTTCAAAAGTTAAACCCGGCAAACAGGAGCATGAAAAAACTGACAAATGGTTCCATGATCATCCAGATAATCGAAAATCCGGTCAAATAACCAAAAAGAATGAGACCAAACAATACCTGGGGACCATACGTCTGGATCTTCCATACCAGATCCGGATTTTTTTTCATCAGATATCCTGAAAAAATTTGAGATCCGTCCAGTGGCGCTATGGGAATCAGGTTAAAAATCGCCAGGGCGATATTGATTCGAGTGAAATAAACCAACAGGACAAAAACGACTTCCGTCAACGATCCCATTCCATTCAAGACCCTGAGACAAAGTCCGCCAACCAGCGCCAACAAAATATTCGACAAAGGCCCGGCTGCGGCCACTTTCATCATATCGGTTCGGGGGCTGTCAAGATTCTGGACGTTTACGGGCACAGGTTTTGCCCATCCAAACCCCACGAACAGAATCATCAGGGAACCCATCACGTCCAGGTGCGCCAGTGGATTCAAGGTGAGCCGTCCCATCCTCGCCGCTGTATCGTCACCGCATTTTGCCGCCATCCAGGCATGGGCAAATTCATGAAAAGACAGTGCAAACATGAGAGTCGGTATCAATAGGACCAAAGCTTCCGGGGGAAGACGAAAAAGCAAATTC
The DNA here is from genome assembly GCA_964399115.1 of uncultured bacterium. GTDB lineage: Bacteria > Fidelibacterota > Marinisomatia > Marinisomatales > UBA1611 > CAYNPR01. The sequence goes on from CAYNPR010000039.1 coordinate 2,479, forward strand.
AGCTCCTGGGATGGTGTGTTTTATAAACGGACTTGAGTAAATGTTTATCCAAATGGGTGTAGATCTGGGTGGTGGAAATATCGCTGTGCCCCAGCAATGCCTGCACGAAACGAAGGTCGGCGCCACCTTCCAGCAAATGGGTCGCAAAGGAATGACGGAGCGTATGGGGCGTAACCGATTTTTGGATATTGGTTTTGGCACACCATTTATTCAAAATATTGTTGATCATGGCCCGGGTCAGCCTTTTTCCGCTACGGCTTAAAAATACAGCGCTGGAGTGGCTTTTTCTCTGGAGCCCCGGACGGGAATGTTTCAGGTATTCATCGATATAGTCATCAACTCTGCAGCCAACCGGAACAATCCGCTCTTTTGACCCTTTTCCCATGATCCGAATCATGTCGTCATCCAAGAATAAATTGGAAACGTTCAGGTCACAGATCTCCGAAACCCTGAGGCCGCAGGAATAGAGCATCTCAATGATCGCTTTGTCCCGCAAGCCGAATTTTGACTGTTCATCCACGGCGTCAATAATGGATTCAACCTCTGATACGAGGAGTACTTCCGGGAGCTTTTTCGCCGATTTTGGGGTTGTAATGATGAGGGTTGGATTCTTTTCTACTAAATTTTCCGACATTAAGAATTTATGGTAGGACCGGATGGACGAAAAAATGCGGGAAATGCTTGAAGGGGCCAAACCATTTTCATTCAGTTTCCGGATGTATTCCCGTAAATGCATTTGGGAAACGTCCAATAGATTCAATACTCCCATTTCATTTAAACAATCCAGATAATTCTTAACGTCTCTTCTGTAGGCATCCAGGGTTCGCGGTGAAACGTTCTGTTCAACCTGGAGCATGCTTAAATAATCCTGGAAATAGGTCTCCATATCAAGAAATGAAATTTTCCTCCACAAGCCCGCAAAGTATCTGGCCCGTCATAATGTGCCCTTCCTGAATCCGCTGTGTATCTTTACTGGGAATCTGAATGGTGGCATCGGACAATCCCTTGACCATTCCGCCTGATTCACCCGTAAAAATAATGGTTTTGAGCCCTTTGAACTTTGCCTGTTTCACAGCCGCAATCACATTCTCGGAATTGCCGCTGGTTGTGATCCCGATCAGGACGTCGCCTTCCTGTCCAAGACCCTGGACCTGCCGGGAAAAGACCGATTCAAAATCAGTGTCATTGGACCACGCCGTCAAAAAGGATGAATCCGTCGTCAATGCGATGGAAGGGATTGGCTTCCGTTCGTGGCTGGTCATACCGCCCATAAGTTCCGTGGCCAGATGTTGAGCATCGGCTGCGCTTCCCCCATTCCCGCACCAGAGAATTTTTCCACCGTTTTGGATGGATTCAATCATCAGCCCGGCAGCGGTTTCAATATCATCCAGGCAGTCATCCACCATGGCCTGCTTGACGGCGGCGCTTTCAAGGATCTGTTCTTTAATCTTTTCTCTCATTTTTATTTCCAATGAATTGCGTTTGCAAAATCAGCCGTCAGTGTGGAGTCTTCTTCGATCACGGTGCCGGTCACAATAATTGACGCGCCCGCTTTGACCCTTTCCGCAGCCATTTCCGGCGTCCGGATTCCACCTCCCACAATCAAAGGCACGTCGACGGCTTCATGCACCTGTCGTACCAAAGATTCTGAAACCGGTTCCTTTGCGCCACTTCCGGCTTCCAGGTATATTAATTTCATTCCCAGGTACTGGCCTGCCAGGGCATGGGCTACGGCAATGTCGGTCCGATTCATGGGAATGGGACGGGTCCCGCTCATGAATTCGACGGTGGAGCCTGCACCGCCATCCAACAGCATGTAACCGGTGGGAATGGTCTCAATCCCAAGGTCCTTCACCAGCGGTGCGGCAATGGTCTGTTCACCGATCAGGTAATGGGGGTTACGCCCCGAAATGACGGACATGAACAGCATGGCATCGTAATGGCTATTCAACTGGCCCACGCCGCCGGGAAAAAAGACAACGGGAATGGTCGATGCTTCTTTGATCCGGCGAACGCGATCGTTGCATTTCCCGTCCATCATCAGGCTGCCACCAACAAAAAGGACGTCTACTTCGTTTTGATTAGCGGATTCAACCCGTGCTTCAAGGGAACTCTCGTTCTTACGATCCGGATCAATCAGGACAACGTAGGCCGCCCCTTTCTCATTTATAACTTTTTCAAGATAATTATAAACTGGCATTAACCTATAAACTCCTCGTAGGCTAAAAACGACATTAACTCATCCTTCTCTTCCATGTTGGACGGCGATATCTTGACCAGCCAACCATCTCCATAAGGATCACTGTTCACCCGTTCCGGGCTTTCATCCAGACTATCATTGACGGCCGTCACTTTTCCTGAGATGGGAGCAAACAGTTCCGAAACGGTCTTTACAGCCTCAATCTCTCCGAAAGGATCGCCGGCCGTAATTTCCTCGCCGACTTCAGGAAATTCCACAAAAACCACGTCTCCGAGCTGACCCTGGGCGTAGTCGGTAATGCCGATCACCACCTCATCGCCACTGAAATCAGCCCATTCGTGCTCTTCCGTGTAAAGTAATTTTTCAGGTATGCTCATGATATTCCTTCTTTATGCATATATTTTTCGGAATCATATTCAAAAGTTTCCAGGAAACTTGTATCGAAGTTACCGGCCTTGAATCGTTCATCATCCATAATCGCCCTATGATAAGGGATGGTTGTCTTGGGTCCTTCAATTATGGTCTCTTCCAAAGCGCGTTGCATGCGATTGATGGCCCGTTCCCTATTTTTGGCATGGACGATCAATTTACCGATCATGGAGTCGTAATGGCTAGGAATCTTATATCCGGCATAAGCATGCGTATCTACGCGGACACCTTTCCCACCCGGCATGTGGAAACTGGTGATTTCACTGGGAAACGGCATAAAATCGTTCGAAGGGTCTTCCGCGTTGAGTCTGCATTCGATTGAATGGCCCCTGAGTTTAAAATTCTGAAGATATTCCGGGTATTCTTCTCCCGCATGCATCCTGATCTGCTGTTTGATCAAATCCGCACCGGTAACCATCTCCGTCACCGGATGCTCAACCTGGATTCGAGTGTTCATTTCCATAAAATAGAAATTTCTATCCTTATCCATTAAAAACTCCACGGTGCCCACGCCAAGATAATTCACGACTTTTGCCCCTTTTATGGCGGCATCACCAATTTTTTTCCGTGTTTTCTCATCCACCACGGGCGATGGAGACTCCTCAACCAGTTTTTGGTGTCGCCGCTGGATGGAACATTCTCTTTCCCCTAGATGAATAGCATTCCCATGGGCGTCAGCCAGGATTTGAACCTCAATATGACGGGGATTCTCAATGAATTTTTCAATATAGATGTCTCCATTACCGAACGCCGTTACGGCTTCCCTATTAGCTGATTTATAAGCGTTGTCAACTTCAGTTTCATCATTGACCAGTCGCATACCGCGTCCACCACCACCGGCAGAAGCTTTCAGCATAACGGGATAACCCATTTTGTTTGCTTTTTCTTTCGCATCTTCCGAGCCAGACAGGATACCCTCGCCACCAGGAACGACTGGAACGCCAGCGGATTTCATGGTTTGCTTGGCCTGCGCCTTATTCCCCATTGCATCAATAATTTCCGGAGAAGGGCCCAGGAATACAAATTCATTTTCCTCACAAATTCTAGAAAAATTGGATGATTCAGCCAGAAACCCATAACCGGGATGAATGGCATCCGCCCCCGTGATCTCACTGGCGGAAATGATCCGGGGAATATTCAAATAACTTTCGGAACTTGGAGGAGGACCTATGCAGACGGCTTCATCCGCAAATTTGACGTGGAGAGAAAATTCATCCGCCGTGGAATATACGGCAACCGTCTTGATCCCCAGTTCATGACACGCACGAATGATGCGTAGGGCTATCTCGCCTCGGTTGGCAATGAGAATCTTTTTATACATGAATGCTTATACGGGATTAATGGTGAAAAGTGGTTGGTTGTACTCGATGGGTTCCGAATCTTTAACCAAAATCCCAGTAATGGTCCCGTCGCATTCCGACTCGATCTCATTCATAATTTTCATGGCCTCGATAATGCAAAGCGTTTGACCTTTCTTCACCGTATCGCCTGTAGAAACAAAAGGCGGATCATCAGGTGATGATGCGGTATAAAACGTGCCGGGCATGGGGGACAAAACCGTATTTTCATCCGTCTTGGGAGGTGGTGACTCAGAGGCTGTTAACGTTGCATCCGTTTTCATTTTTGCTTCAGGAGGTTCCGATGATTGGATCACGGATGAAGATTCATCGGAAGCAGTGATAATTCCAGGATTTTTGACGACGCGAAATTTTCGTCCCCAGTATTTCATCTCTATTTCATTTATGTCTGAATTTTCAAGGATGTAAATGATTTCTTTAAGTTTATCCTGCCACATGATATCTCCCTGGGATCATTATTCTTTGGATCGTTCGACGTATTCCCCATTGCGGGTATCTATCTTCACTTTATCGCCAATATCGATGAATAAAGGTACGTTTAGATCGAATCCGGTTTCAACTGTCGCCGGTTTCGTTGCACCCGTGGCCGTATTGCCTCTGAAACCAGGTTCCGTCTCAGTCACTTCCACAACCACATGGGAAGGCAAACGAATATCCAACACTTCTTCATCATCGAACAGGACATCCACATCCATTCCACTCAAGAGAAAATGCTTTTGACCACCGACGACTTCTCCGGAAATAAACATTTGTTCATAAGTCTCACTGTGCATGAATACGTATGAACTGTTTTCCTCGTATAAATACTGCATTGAGCGCGCTTCAACACGAATAAATTCCAGTTTATGTCCGGCATTGAAGGTTTCATCAATAATCTTTCCCGTCAAAATATCCCTCAATTTAGTCCGGACAAATGCGCCTCCCTTCCCAGGTTTAACGTGTTGGAATTTTACAACTTTCATTCGTTTGTTTTTGTGCATGATTACTGCACCGTTTTTAATATCAGCTGTCGTGGCCATTTTTACTGCTCATCCAAGAAATTTGAACATGAAATTTACAGCGAGAGTTTCTCTGCTCAAACCAAGTGTATGACCCAATTCATCATTATTCTCACTTTTGTCTGATGTCCCTAATTGTAAGTTGCACAGATATTTTTAGCAGCGCAAGGAATCCTTAAGATTGCCTTATAGGGATTGAATGTGAGATTTTATGAAACTGGAGTAGGCTATTGTTGGCTTATCGCAGTGCATAGATGATTAAATATGCTCTATAAGAGAGACCACTTTTTCTTTATCCAAAGTCATTTTTTCAGGTGTAGGAATATCCCTGGCATATTTCACAAGATCCGCTTCTTCGAGAAATTGACTCCAATTGGAAAATTGTTGGTTTTCCCATGGAAATAAATCCTGATTATCAATGATCTCTTCCGTCGTCATTTCGAGAGTACGAATAAAATATTTTCTTTCGACGTATTCCCGGGAGATATGTGACAATTCAGCATAATAATCCTTTGACGTTCCCGAATGACCATCCAAAGATTTCAAACGACGCAGAGCTCTTTCCGGGGGAGATTCTAAAAACGTGTAATCCAATTTTTTATAAGTCACGGGTATCCGTTTTCTCCAAGTTGAAATCATTCCAATCGTCAACAGGATCAGTAACAGACTCAACAAGATGCTTGTTGTTGGAAATATACTTCTAACGGGCACCGGGCCTTTCATGGGTTGGTAGCCAGGATTGTCCATCCCCGCCAAAATGGAACCCACATGAATGAGCACTGGTTCGGCAGACAACGTAAAATCCACTCCCCCATCCTTGTTCATGACGTCAATGGCATAATCCGGTGTCGCAAACTTTCCCGTATCCCAATAAATAATTTCAAATTGAATTCCTGACAGTTGCCCATTTTTACGTATCAAGGTTTGATTCCGGATTGACGTTGTGTTATCATCCAATTTCAGTTCAGGAAATCGAATGGATTGATTTGTCTTCCCTTCAATATATATTGTCCAATTAAACACGTCGCCTATAAGACCTGCCGTCGTATCAAGTTCGGAGATAACAGACAGGCTTTGGGAAAAAAGAATTGAAGAGAATAAAAACGATGAAAAGATTCGCATCAATAGCGCTTTTCCCTCAATCGAAAAAAAGACATCAGTGGATCTACGTAATCCTGATTGGTGGCAATTGGTATCAAATCAAGTCCGGTTTTAATGGTTTTCTTTTTAAACGATTCTGTTTTATGGATTAATTCTTTCTTTAAACGGTCCCGTGCTTCTTTTGAGGAAGAATCGATCCAGAATGCTTCCCCTGTCTCGGGATCTTCCACTTTGGCGAGACCAAATTCCGGTATTTCCGTCTCCGCCGGATCATACAACCGAATACCAATCAGATCATGTTTGCGATTGACGATCTTCAATGAGGTCCAATAATCATCATCCAAAAAATCAGATAAAATAAAAACAACGCTGCGCCGTTTCGCAACTTTCAGGAGATAGTCCAAGGCATTTTTTATGGAGGTGCCTGTCCGCTTCGGCTTGACGTAAAGTAATTCTCGGATCACACGCAAAACATGGCTTTTGCCTTTCTTCGGCGGAACGTATTTTTCTATGTCATCAGAAAAAAGAATCAGGCCCACTTTGTCCTTATTTTTAATTGCGGAAAATCCAAGAACAGCCGCTATCTCAGCTCCCATATCCCGTTTTAATTGCTGAACGGAGCCAAATTCTCCAGATGCGGAAACGTCCACTAACAAGTAGACGATCAATTCTCTTTCTTCTTCGAATACTTTAACGAAAGGCGAACCGTTTCGAGCTGTGACGTTCCAGTCTATCAGGCGAATATCGTCTCCGGGCTGGTATTCGCGAACTTCGGAAAAAGTCATCCCACGACCTTTGAACACGGAATGATATTCCCCACCAAAGAGCTCATTGACGAGTCCACGGGTTCGGATCTCAATCCGTTTCACCTTTTGCAGGATCTGACGGGGAATCATATTAAATGGATTAGGGAACTTCTACAACTTCAAACAGGCGTTGAATTACGTCTTCAGAAGTTAATTCTTCCGCTTCAGCTTCATACGTCAAAATCACACGATGGCGTAAAACTTCAGCACCAATATAACGGATGTCTTCCGGTGTCACGTATCCTCGATGTTCAATGAAGGCTCTCGCTTTGGCTGCACGGATTAAATTAATCGTTGCTCTGGGAGATGCACCAAAATCGATGATACCTTCCAGATCATTGAGCCCATGACTCAGAGGGTCCCGCGTAGCAAATACGAGGTTCAGAACATAGTCTTCCACTTTTTCATCCACATAAACGTCATGGATGACCGATTGAGCGTCCAAAATAGTTTGAGATGAAACCACGGAATCCAGTTCATCCACATTCACACGTTTTGTATTTTGTCGCAAAACCAATCTCTCGGAACCTTGATCCGGATAGTTGACCAGCAGTTTAAACATAAAACGGTCTACCTGCGCTTCCGGAAGGGGATACGTTCCCTCCTGTTCGATGGGGTTTTGTGTTGCCATTACCAGGAATGGCGCATCAAGATAAAACGTGTTTTCTCCAATGGTGACCTGCCTTTCCTGCATGGCTTCCAGCAGCGCGCTTTGAACTTTCGCCGGAGAACGATTAATCTCATCCGCTAAAATAATATTGGAAAAAATTGGACCTTTTCTTGTATCGAATTCACCTGTTTTCTGGTTATAGATCAGGGTCCCCAAAAGATCGGCAGGAAGCATATCCGGAGTGAATTGTATCCGTTGAAAATTTGTATCAATTAATCTTGCAAGAGTCTTTACCGTAAGTGTTTTAGCCAGGCCAGGAACGCCTTCCAATAAAATATGGCCATCGGCAAGTATGGAAATAAGAATTTTATTCACCAATTCTTCCTGCCCTAGGATGACTTGATTCATGCCTTTTTTCAGGTCATCGATGAACTGGGACGAATTGGAGATTCGGTCATTGATCTCCTGTAAACTGAATTCGCTCATAATTAAACGTTATTACGAAGCGTTTCCTTTGCCTAAAATGTCTTTTAAGGCAGGAATTTCATCAATGCTTTTTCCCAGATTTTCCAATTCGAATTTGACAGAAGGTGCGAGTTCATGAGTTTGAAATTTTTCAAGAAATATCTTATATGCAATCTCTGCACTTTTTAAATCATTGAGATTATTTGCATAATTATATCCTATCATGAATTGTGCATCAGCTTCTTCTTTGGAACCTTTATAATTGTCTACTACTTTTCTGAATTCTTGAATAGCTGTTTTAAAATCATTTTGTTCACTCATATATATCTGCCCTAACATAAATTGTCCTTTTGATGCCTTTTCATTCCGAGGAAATTTTTCGACCAAATGCATAAGATGCTCAATGGCTTCCCTTTTCTTCTTTTGTTTCCGCAGTGATTCTGCATTGTTCAAAATAAATTCAGGAAAATTTTTAATCTCTTTCTTTGCCTGTTCCGCCTGAACGGAGTTGGGATAGTTATCCACCGTATGTTGAAGCGCTTCAAATCCAGATGAAAGGTCATTGTTCCAGTTCAGGTGAATCGTCGACAGTTTATATTGCGCCAGGGCTGCGAGACTGTCATCGGGATACTTGGAAATAAGAGAATTTAAATCGCAGACTGCAGCATCAATGTCGTTGGTTTTCAGGTTTTTATCGGACATTTCCAATAATTGAACAGCGGTAAATATTTTTTCAAAAATT
>CAYNPR010000040.1:0-10622 GCA_964399115.1 uncultured bacterium
TTTAGATCGACACAGTGTGTAGTTAAGCTTTAATTAGCGCAAATAGGAACATGGAAACGCCTTTTTTCCATCCTGATTGAAAATGGGTGAATACATTTTCATGAGATTAAAAAAGAGTTGTTTGATCACCGCCGATATCAATATCTATTGATTCTCCATCTTTCTGTGCATTGGCGGCTAACTGAGCCTGCCGAAGTGGCTCGGGGTGTCGGTAATGGGTTATGCACTCCAACGTAAAATCCAGTGCGGTAAGCAAATTTGCTTTGTGTCCGACAGATGCATAAACAGGATTCACATTTTCTTTTGTTCGGACAGCTAATCCAATCTCCTCATCTGCATCCATTAAAGGCGCATGATGACCTTTCTTCAATCCAATTTCCTCATGAAATCCCACCAAGAGTTTTGTTGTGATGCCAACGGAAGGCATATCCAATAATACCCCAAGATGACTGGCCAAACCGAAACGTCTGGGATGAGCCTGACCATGGGCGTGAAAAAAAATAATGTCTGGTTGGTGCCGAATTTCCCGAAAAGCACGCATCAGTGGTGGTCCTTCACGAAAAGCCAGCAATCCCGAAACATAAGGAAAGATTATTTTTTCAGTCACACCATACCGCTCAACCAATTCCATATCCGGAAAACGCAGAACAACGACAGCAACATGAATTGTTTCAGAATTGGGTTCAAATACAACGCCGGTCCCAGCGACAAGATGCACTGATTTTGAAATTGGTTTAATCTCAATTTTTTCCCTGAGATTGATCTGGATAGCGGATGCTTCATCTGGAGTAACGTTCCAAGAGTGGAATCTTGCCGGCTTCATTTCCAAATCTAACGCCGGTACGTAAAAAAAAGAAAGATCAGCCTGTTTCTTTAAAAACTCCCGTTGTTTTGTTCTTTTTCACCTTGTCCCATTCAAAATAACGACCATTCATGGCAATATAAACACCGTTTGGCAATGTTTGGGCAAAAGCGAGAGCGCCACCAAAATTGAATAGTCCATCGCTACTGCCAAATTTATATGGGATCATGGCACCGGTAAGAATAATGGTTTTATGTAGTTTTGCATCTGCCAAAACCTTTGCGGTTGCTGTCATTGTGTCTGTGCCGTGTGTAATGACAATTTGGTTTTCAGGAACTTTTTTGCAATTATCAATAATGATTGTACGATCGTTATGTGTCATCTCCAAACTGTCGATCAACATAAGGGTGCTTATTTTTACGTCCAAACGGGAACGACCCAATTCAAGAATTTCCTGCATATGGGTATCCTTGAAATAAAGTTTCCCGGTGATTTCATCATATTCCTTATCAAAGGTTCCACCGGTAATCAAAATTCGTATCGGCATAGGGTCCCTACACAATCGTGGCTATACGGTTAAAGGATTCCTTTGTGAGAATCGGGACTTCTGCATTGTCCGCGGGATATCCCACCGGAATCAGCAAAACCGCTTTTTCATTTTCGGGACGATTCAAAATATATTCCAGAAACTCCATGGGACTTGGAGTATGGGTCAAGGTTGCCAAACCCGCGTTGTGCAATGCCGCCAATAAAAATCCAGCTGCAATACCCACGGATTCATTGACGTAATAATTTTTTCGTTTTCCATCGGATGTAAAATCATAATTCTTTTTAAATACCACAATTAAATAAGGAGCTGTTTCCAAAAACGGTTTATGCCAATCGGTCCCAAATTGGTTCAGGTCTTCCAGCCAATCTTTAGACGCACGGTGTGCATAGAATTCCTTTTCTTCCTTTTCGGCGGCAATTCGGATCTTCGTTTTAATGGCAGGATCCTTTACAATGACAAAATGCCATGGTTGTTTATTGGCGCCGGATGGTGCAGACGCGGCCGTACTGATCACATTTTTAATGATCTCCAGCGGAACGGTCATATCTGAAAAATCGCGGATGGTTCTTCTTTTTTTCATTTGTGATAAAAAGGCCTGGGATCGCTCTACCATCTTTTTTTCTGGAAATGTTTGAAACTTCAATTTTTGGAATGCCATGGTCTATGTTCTCATTGTATTTTCGTTGCTCAATTTACAACTACAAAACCCATGCGCCCTTTTGAAATACTGACACTAATCCTTATTGCAGGAACATTGGCTGTGTTGTTCACCCAAAGAGATCGGAAAATATTTCTATATCTCACCTGTGCCGCTATACTATCCATGTTTTTACAATTTGGCATAGAGGGACACCGTTGGCAATTTGCTCCTGCCGTGTATTTGTTGCCAGCTATCTATATTTTCCATCGATTTCAAAAGTCGGAAATCAATACAGTCACCAAAGGATTTCTTTCTATTTGGTTTAGTGTCGCTGTTATTCTTCCCTGGATTATACCGGTATTCGCCCTTCCGAATCCGGGCGGGGCTCACGGTATTGGGACAGAAACGTTTCATTGGGTGGATTCATCTCGGATGGAATGGTTCACGGATGAGAACCCAAATGATGTACGAGAGATCATTGTTCAGGTATGGTATCCTGCCGTTAAAAATGCCAATGTGAAACCAGAGCCCTATTTGGATTTTATCAATCTTCGCGCAAAAACACTGGCCGGAGCAGGTGGTATCCCTGAATTTTTCCCGAGTCACCTTAATCACATTTATACAAATAGCTTTAAAGAAATTCCCATCATTGAATCCGATCAATTGATGCCTGTAGTTATTTTTTCACATGGTATTACAGGGACCCGGCACTTGCACCAAATTATGTATGAATACTTGGCGAGCCGCCGGTATATCGTGGTGGCGCCTGATCATAGCTTTGATGCGAATTTGACCATTTTCCCTGATGGGCACATGGCTGATTATCGTTCAAATATCACAGGACATCCCGATAGTGCAAATGTCCGCAAAATGCAAATGAACGCGCGTGCAGCAGATATCAGTTTTATTATAGGCCAGTTAGAAAAAATGCATTCTGGGAAAATTATATCAAAAATAAAGGGTAAAATTGATTTTAATAAAATTGCAGTTGGCGGTCATTCTTATGGCGGATCAACCGCAACGGTGTCAGCTCAACGTGACATGCGCATTAGTGTTTGTTTTGTCTTGGATAGCTGGATCAGCCCTGTGCCGGACGAAACGATAAAGGCCGGTGTTCGCGTTCCATTTCTATTTATGGGAAGACCAACGTGGGAAGGATCAGATTATCCGAAGAATTACCCAAGACTTGACAGTTTAATGGCCCATTCAACAGATCCAAAATATCGGATTGTCATTAAAGAAACACAGCATCTGGATTTTACCGATATTCCCCTTTTTTCTCCCTTGATTCACTATGTAATGGATGTTGGAACCCTTTCCGTTTCCGAATCAATGCCACTTATAAATAACTTGGTTCATAGTTTCTTAAATACATTTCTCATGGGTGATGATATAATTCTCTTTAATAATCTTTTAACACATGAATTTATCCTTCAAATAAAATGATCAAACACACCATTAGAATTACAGTAGGTATCGTACTTGTCATCGTTGGTCTAATCGGCGGATTGATCCCAATTTTCCAAGGATGGATGTTTGGAATACCGGGACTCATTATATTGGCAGACTATTTCCCTCCAATACGGCGCATTTTGAATTGGGGTAGAAAAAAAGCCGGAATAAATAAAAAATATTCCGAATAGCCATTTTTTTCATTTGTGAAAAATTATAATTTCCCGCTCTCATTTTCTTAACATTTGTGATTTTAATCTGCGCTGTAGCAATTCCTCTGCCGGCACATTGTGTCTTCCAATCTTTCTAAAGTCACCGTAATTGTCGGCGCCCAATGGGGCGACGAAGGCAAAGGAAAAATCACTGACTTCTTTGCTGGAGAATCCGATTACGTTGTGAGATTTCATGGCGGGAACAATGCCGGTCACACCGTTATTGTTGACGGAAACGTCTTCAAGCTTCATCTCATCCCCTCCGGCGTCATTTATGGAAAACCAATCAGCGTTATCGGCAATGGTGTTGTGGTCGATCCCAAGGTATTGTTGGATGAAATTGATTACATAATAAATAAAGGTGTGGAACCTAAATTGATGGTAAGTGCCCGAGCCCACGTGATTATGCCTTATCACATAGCCTTGGATGAAGCATTGTCAAATCACCAAGGTAAGCTCGCCGCAGGAAGCACCAAACGAGGAATTGCTCCAGTTTATGCAGACAAAATGTTCCGGAACGGAATCCGGTTAATTGATTTACTGGAGCCTGACGTTTTCAAAGAGAAACTGGAAAAAGGATACGGGTTTTCCAAGGGACTCATTGAAAAATCAATGAAGCAGAAACTGGAAATATCCATGGAAGAAATTTTTACTACCTATTCCAGTTATGGTCAGCAGCTAAAAGAATATATTGCCGATACGGCTGTAGAATTATACAATGCACATAAATCAGGTAAATCCATATTATTCGAAGGCGCCCAAGGAATCAGCCTGGATGTGGATCACGGTGTTTATCCTTACACCACTTCCAGCAATACGGCTGCCGGACATATTTCCACCGGGACCGGTGTCAGTTTTCGAGACATTGATCGAATCATTGGCGTTGTAAAGGCCTACTTAAGCCGCGTAGGAGAAGGTCCTCTTCCATCCGAAATGCATGAAGATATTGCAGTTCCCCTTCGAGAAAAAGGCCATGAATATGGGACCACAACCGGTCGTCCGCGACGTATGGGTTGGCTGGATCTCGTTCAAGTTCGCCAAGCGGTACGCGTGAATGGGCTTACAGAAATTGCACTGACCAAATTGGACGTTCTGAATGGGTTCGAAGAAATTTCTATCTGTGTTGCTTATGACATAAATGGTGAACATATCACTGAAATGCCTGCCAGCCTTACGCTGTACCGTAAAGCCAAGCCCATCTATAAAACACTACCAGGATGGGGTAACATGCCTGAAAATATCTGGGATAAAGGTTACGACGAAATGCCCAAGAGCTTAAAAGATTATATCGATTTTATTGAACGTGAAGTAGAGTGTCCCGTGAAAATCGTTTCCGTGGGCCCCCAACGCCACGAGACCATAATTCGTTAGCAAGATGACTCGTGTCTTTCGGTGTTCAAGTAAAAAGACCAATCTAACTTTAACATCTGAACACTTGCATATCTAAGTAATACGAAAATGGCATTTACGAAAGAAATTATCGACTTTGCCAAACTTTCCAATACTGAGGTCAAAACCAAGTTGAATGAATTCAACATACCGCTGACCACAGACGAAGCACATAAAATTCAAAATGATATGCTGGGTCGGGCACCATCGTTGGCGGAGCTCATTTTATTTTCCATTCAAGGATCAGAGCACTGTAGTTATAAAAGCAGTCGGAACTATCTAAAACAATTTACCACCGAAGGCCCCGATGTGGTGCTGGGTGCAAAAGAAGACGCCGGTGTCGTAGCGGTAGCCACAGATAATGAAGGTCATCGCTGGTGTGTCGTCATGAGCCACGAATCCCACAACCATCCATCACAAATTGTTCCTTATGAAGGAGCTGCTACCGGTGTGGGTGGCAATGTCAGGGACGTCATGTGCATGGGTGCGGAAGTGATCGCCTGTACCGATTCATTCCGATTCGGGGACATCAACAACAACAAAACAAAGTGGATCCACGACGGCGTGGTGGCGGGGATTGCCGGTTATGGGAATCCGCTGGGCATACCCAACATTGGTGGGGATTTGTATTACCACAAAGGCTATAATGAAAACTGTCTGGTAACGTTGGTGACCCTGGGCATCGTTCGGGAAGATAACATCATTCATTCATATGCACCAAAAGATGCCGATGGATATGATCTAATTCTTATCGGCAAACCCACGGACAACAGTGGATTCGGCGGTGCCAGTTTTGCATCCCTTGAATTGGAAGAAGAAAAGAAAGAACAGAACAAGGGAGCGGTCCAAGAACCCAACGCATTTTTGGAAAGACATCTGCTCAAATCCACCTATGCCCTGTTCGACATCCTGCAGGAAAAAGGGTTGATTGACAATATTGGTTTCAAGGATCTTGGTGCCGGCGGTGTGGCCTGTGCCAGCGTGGAGCTGGCGGAAACGGCTGGCTATGGATCTGACGTCTGGCTGGATAGGGTCCACATAGGCATGGACAATTTGCATTCTTCCGTTTATCTCTGCAGTGAAACCCAAGAACGTTTCATGTGGGTTTCTCCACCGGAAGTGACACCCGTGATTGTAGATCATTATAATAAGGTATTCGATCTGCCCGGTGTAAGCAATGGTGCTTGTGCTTCCCTTATTGGAAAAATCAGAAATGACGGACAGTATATTGTCCATAATGGAGATGAGGAGATCGTTAATGCTCCAGCGGAAGAAGTAACGAAAGGATTTTTATACAATCGTCCGTTTGAACCACAGGATAAAAAATTTACTGAACCATCTTTATCGGAACCATCAGATTATAATCAAACATTATTAGATATTATTTCCCATGAGAATATGGCCAGTCGGGAGCCGATTTTTGAACAATACGATAAGCAGGTCCAGGGCCGAATTTATACCGAAACAGGATTGGCTGATTCCGGTGTCATGTCGCCCTTTAATTCAGAGAATTACCCGAAAGAGATCCGAAATATCGGAATTGCTTTATCCACGGACCACAACCCGCGGTATGGACTCATAGATCCTTACTGGGGTGGTGTGAATGCAGTTGTTGAAGCTATGCGCAATGTGGGTGCAGTAGGCGCTACACCCCACGCTATCACAGATTGCCTATGTTTCGGAAATCCGGAAAAACCTCAACAGATGTGGGAATTTGTAGAAAGCGTCCGCGGAATAGCAGATGCGTGCCGTGCCGTTACCCTGAAAGATAATCCGGATCATGCCACCCCCATTATTGCCGGGAACGTAAGCTTTTATAATGAATCAAAGACGGGGGCTATTCCGCCAAGCCCCATTGTTAGTTGCCTGGGTAGACTCAAGGATGTAAACAAAACTGTGCCTATGTATTTTCAAAAATCCGAATCTATTCTAATTATGATTGGTGAGCGAAAAGACGAACTGGGTGGATCGGTTTATTATTCCCTTTTTAATGAATTGGGCGCCCATGTACCGAGGCCAGACCTGGAAGAAGTGAAGAACCAAATTTTTGCCCTCACAGACTGTGTCGATGAAGGTTTGATCCTCTCCTGCCACGATATTGCTGATGGCGGTGTTGCCGCAACACTTGCCGAAATGATGATTGGAAATGAGATTGGCTGTGAGGCCAGTATCCCCGGTAATTATTCAGCGGACAAACTATTGTTTTCCGAGTCTGGAGGATTTGTGGTGGAAGTTTTACAGGAAAATGCAAATCCCATCAAAAACGTATTTGCAACATATGACTTGAAAACTGAAGTTATTGGCAACACCACAAAACATCAGGTTATAGAAATAAACAATGTCATCCGTTTGTCTATCAGGAAAGCTAAAGAAATGTGGATGAATGGTTTGCGAGAAAAATTATAATGGGAAAGATGAACTACAAATCAGCCGGTGTGGACATTGATGCGGGAAACGAAGTCGTGAACCGCATCAAGGATGGCGTTAAATCCACATTTACATCCAATGTGCTCACGGGGCTTGGTAGTTTTGGTTCGCTCTATGATCTGAAACCCATTTTAAAAAATTACAAAAATCCTGTTATGGTCCAGAGCATTGACGGTGTGGGGACAAAAACCATTATTGCCCGTAAACTGGAAAAATTTGATACCATCGGCATAGATCTCTTGAGTGCCTGTGCCAACGACATTTTAGTTATGGGTGCTCTTCCACTAACCTTCCTGGATTATATCGCCAATGATAAATTAAATCCGGAAACCATTGAAGAAATTGTTTCTGGGATGGTAAAAGCGTGCGAAGACACGGATGTCTCATTGGTCGGAGGCGAAACTGCCGAAATGCCCGACACTTACCTACCCGGAGAACATGATCTGGTGGGTGTCATCACTGGCGTTGTGGAAAAAGAAAAAATAATTACCGGTGGAAATATAAAACCTGGCGATATTGTGCTGGGCCTGCCATCCAATGGGCTGCATACCAATGGTTATTCATTCGCCCGGAAATTGTTTTTTGAGATTGGTGGATATGAAGTAGATGACACCATCCCCGAATTGGAAAAATCGGTTGGGCTCACTTTGTTGGAACCGCACACTAATTATACAAATCATGTATTTGCTGTATTGAATGAAGATATCAATGTGAAAGGCATCGCCCATATTACCGGCGGCGGACTGTTGGAAAACATTCCACGTATTTTGCCGGATGGCTGTGGCGTAGAAATTCAGAAAGGTTCCTGGCCAAACATCCCTGTTTTTGATATAATGCAATCTATCGGTAATGTGGATGAAGATGAAATGTATCGCGTTTTCAATATGGGTATCGGGATGACTTTTATTGTAAATCCTGACGATATTGGGGCTGTAACAGATACATTGAAGGATTTGACGGATGTTTATGAGGTTGGTTTTGTTGTGAGTGGAGAAAAGCATGTTTCAATCAATTAAGCCACAGAGCATACGGGGAACCGTTCGAATTTTATTGGCTCAAGCAATTGAAACAATCAAATTTGTGTCGCAATATATTATTCCGCAATTATTAACATGGTAAAAATAGCCATCATTCAATTCCCCGGTTCCAACACGGAACGGGAAACGCTCATGGCTTGCCACCGTGTAGGATTGAATCCAATTGAATTTTTATGGAATGAACCTACAGAAAAACTAACGAACTTTAACGGCTATGTGATTGTAGGAGGATTTGCTTACGAAGATCGCTCGCGCTCAGGTGTGATTGCTGCGCTGGATCCCATCATGAAACAGATCAAGACTGAAGCTGAAAAAGGGAAGCCCGTTTTAGGCATCTGCAACGGGGCCCAGATTTTGGTTGAAAGCGGACTTGTTCCGGGATTGAAAAATCACCGTGTGGGTATGGCTTTGACGGACAATAAGCGAGTAAAAGACGGCCATGTGGTCGGGGTTGGTTACTATAACACATGGGCGAACCTGAAAATGTCCGTGTCATCCGACCGATGCGCATTCACCCGCCATTTAAATACCGGTGATTTTATTAACATCCCTCTGGCTCATGGAGAAGGGCGTTTTATTATTCCGGACGAATTGCTGGAAAAGATGATCACCAATGACCAAACGGTTTACTGTTACTGCGACAATGACGGAAGTGTGGTGGATGAATTCCCAACCAACCCAAATGGATCCATGTACAATCTGGCGGCAGTATGCAACCCGGCGGGAAACATCATGGCCATGATGCCCCATCCAGAACGGACGGAAAATGGGGACGCCATTTTTTCATCCATGAAAGAATTCATCGAAAATGAAAATCCCATAACAGATCATACTCTTTCCTATGATCGTTCCCACTATAAAGTGGAAAATCATCAATCCAGTAATGGAGCTACGGAATGGGTTGTTGACATGATAATCACGGACAATGAAGCTGCGTCGGTCCACAATGCCCTGGATCACCTAGGCTACACCATTAACATTACGCGACAAACTCATTGGGAAATTGAAACGAATGGAAATCAAGAATCTATCTTGCGAAAAATTGACGAAAGCGGCGAACTGTACAATTCCAACAAAGAGTTCATCAGCAAAGTCACAGAAAAAGAAAACACCGCATCTTTTCTAGTGCGCCAGAAAGAAGACATGATCGGGAGATCCAAATTTGAATCCCTTAAAGAACGATTTGAAATTGAAGGAATTACTGATTTAAAACGCGGTGTAATATGGAATGTGACAGTAAAGAAAGGTAATTTTGAAACTTCTCTTAAACAAATATTAGACACTCACATACTATTCAACCCATTATCTCATGAATGCTATCGAATCAACTGAACATTACAAAGGCCGCATCAAGGCAGAATTGAATAATACATTAACTGAAACATCTTTGCCCAGCGGCACCAAGCGGACCGGCAAGGTCCGGGACCAATATGACCTGGGCGATAAAGTTAGCCTGATTACCACGGATCGCCAAAGCGCCTTTGATCGAGTACTGGCATCTATTCCTTTCAAGGGGCAGGTCCTCAATCTCACCAGTGCGTGGTGGTTTGATCAAACCAAAAATATTATCCCAAATCAAGTGATTGGCGTTCCCGATCCCAATGTGACATTGGCGAAAAAGTGTAAAGTATTCCCCATTGAGTTTGTCGTCCGCGGCTACATTACCGGCAGTACCAGTACGGCCCTGTGGACTGTGTATAATAATGGCGACCGCACATATTGCGGCAATATCATTCCGGAAGGATTAGTGAAGAATCAAAAGCTCGATGCCAATATGCTCACTCCCACCACCAAGGAAGAACATCATGATCGTCCCATCGCCCCGGATGAAATTGTCAACGAAGGGTGGATGGCCCAGGAAGATTGGGATTACTGCAGTCAGAAAGCGCTCGAACTGTTTGCATTCGGACAAAAGAAAGCGGCGGAAAATGATATGATTTTAGTGGACACCAAATACGAAATGGGTCGGGATGCCGATGGTACGATTCAACTTATTGATGAAATCCACACGCCGGATTCCAGTCGGTATTGGATCGCCAAAACATACGATGAGCGCATGGCCGCAGGGCAAGAACCCCAGAATATTGATAAAGAATTTTTACGGCTATGGTTC
>CAYNPR010000041.1:0-10435 GCA_964399115.1 uncultured bacterium
CAGGGCGGTACCATCGTTGCCACCAGCACTGAAGAAATGGCGGGAGGTGCCGGGCAAATCATCACCTTTAACCGTGAGACTGGAAAGTATATAGGATACGGTACAAAGGGTCAAGAATAAGATTCGATAAAATGGATCTAAACAAACTTCTCAATTATGCCCTGGATAGCGGTGCATCCGATTTGCACCTGAGTGTAGGATCCGTGCCCATGGTTCGCATTAATGGAATTATGAAACCATTGAACATGGACAAATTGACGCAAGATTCCATGGAAGCCATCCTTCCAGACGTCATGAACGACAATCAGTTGAGTGTTTTTCGAGAAAGAATGGAAATAGACTTTTCAGCCAGGTTGGATGGTAAAGGGAGATTCCGCGTCAACTTTTTCAATCAGATTAATGGTCTGGCCGGTGTATTCCGAACCATTCCAGAGGTCGTCCACAGTTTTGAGGAATTGAATATTCCACCCGTACTTAAAAATCTTTCCATGCTGGATCGAGGTCTGGTGTTGCTTACGGGTCCCACCGGTTCAGGAAAAAGTACGACGTTGGCTTGCATGGTTGACCACATCAATACCCATAAGGCCTGCCACATCATCACGATTGAAGATCCGGTTGAGTATTATCATCATTCCAGTGAAAGTCTTATCAATCAACGTGAATTGGGCGCCCACACCCATAGTTTTGCGAATGCGCTTCGTTCCGCCCTTCGAGAAGACCCGGACGTTATTCTTGTAGGGGAGATGCGAGATTTAGATACGATTTCTCTGGCATTGACGGCGGCTGAAACCGGCCACTTGGTCATGTCGACGCTTCATACGTCCAGTGCCATTAAAGCCATTGACCGTGTTATAGATATTTATCCAGCCGGGCAGAAGGATCAAATTCGCTCCATGCTTTCGGAAAGCCTTGAAGCCGTAATCGCACAAAAGCTTGTGCCTTCCAAGGATGGGAAAGGTAGAATTCCGGCTTGTGAAGTTATGATCGCTTCCACCGCCATTCGAAACCTGATTCGGGAAGACCGTATCTATCAAATTCCATCCATCATTCAATCCGGAGGTGTGGACGGCATGCAAAGCCTTGATCAGGATCTGCAGCGGCTTGTTGCCAATGGAAAAATCGAAAGAAAGACAGCTGTCGAAATTGCCGATAATCCTAAACTCTTCAAATCGAACGTTCTATAATGTCCAAAAGAAATATTCAAGCGGGGTTTACCTTTGTTGAAGTCATGACGGCTGTCGTCATCATTTCCATTTCGTCCGTGGGACTTATGATGGGTGCCGCTCACGCACATGGAGGGTTGCGAGCCTTGGAAATTCGTGAACGGGCAACGGAAGAATTGTTGAACTACACCGAGTACTGGAAAGGACGAATTGCCGATGGTCATATTTCCTTTTCTGAAATGACCGGAAATCTATCCGGAAACCAGATCTATCTTTATGGAAATGCGAATTCCGACGTGAAGGTGCCTGCTAAGTTATTTTATGATCTGACCAACTTGGATTCAAATACTGATTTTGGTACCACTTCGTTCAGACGGATACAATTGGAGACGTGGATCACTTGGTCAAATTTCAGTCAACTAAAATCTTCGAATCGAATCGAGTATGAACGACGCCTTGAAACCGTCATGATGGAATTCTGACATGAAAAGAAGAATGAATTGGTCATCGGGTTTAACCCTCATGGAGCTCTCTGCCGTTCTCATTGTCGTTGGCATTATCGCGTTTGGACTGACGGTGGGATTCCGAGGCGTCATGCATCATTATGCGCAAGATAAGGTCAAGCAGGATATCCGACATTATGGAAATACGCTTATGCGGGAAATTACCATTCAAATGAATCAAGCGGAAAAAATCGAGCGGGACACTTTCAATGGATATGCTCGAATAAAAATTTACCAAGACAAATATAGTTCCATTCCCGACGTCACGATTACTGGAACCATGGATGAAGGAATATTATTTGATGGTGTTCCGGCTTTGGAAGGGAATCTTGCATTGCCAATCAGTGGGCCCTACCGGGACAAAGGTCGAAGAGAAATCACTCTCGAAGAGTTCACAGTCACTAAAAGCAGTGATCCTCGCCCAAGTCTCGGCAAGTTCAACAGCGCATACTTAAATATTGAACTGGTCTTGGAACTAACGACAAATACCTTTACGGATGGGCATTCCGTTGATGAAGAAATTGTTTTTAATAGGACCGTTTTTCTTAGTCGAGCTTACTTGTTGTCATGATGTTTTTTCAAAAAGGGACCATTGCACCATTGGCCATGTTGTTCACCATTCTCAGTATGTTGATGACGGTTGCCTATCTTCAGAATACTACTTCCATATCAGCCATGGAGAGATATCGTTATGCGGAAGCGAAAGCGATTTATCTGGCTGAAGCCGGATTAAATGAAGTTGGTGTGGTCGTGCTCTCCAGGCTGTCAACGAAGGATACTTTAATTTACCCGGATGGCCATGAGTTTGGCACGGATGAGAAGGGAAACTCCCTGGGAAAATACAAGGACGTTCATTGTACGTCGCAATTGCAGGCAAACTCCACCCGTAAAGAATATATCGCCACCAGTACTGGGGTTGTGGAATATCGATCATCAACCGGCAATGATATTGTTGTTGAGCGTACTGTGCAAACTACTATGGTGCCGACTGGTTTCGAAGAGTTCATGTATTTTACGGATAAGGAAGAACCTTTTGGCCCACCAAATACGGGCAATGCATACGTTAATTTTGGTAATTCCGATCATTTGCAGGGATGGGTCCACACGAATGGGGAATTTGCCTTAAGTGACTACTTGACTGATTGTGATGCTCTATTCACTGATTCCGGAAAGGTAACCTGGACTTATGAAGATGATAGCGGTATAAATTATGGTTCTTCCGGTTGTAACGAGTCAATGTTCGAATATGTGGACAACGAAGGAGAATCTTATTCCATTCAAGATACAATCCCAAATATCAATTTCCCACCTAGTAATTCCACTGCTTTGGCCAAGGCCAACGCAAATAGAGTCTTCGCGGCTGATGACAAACTGGGTGGTACAAAGGATACCTTGATCATGACCGAAATTGAATTTGCCAGCGGGGGCTATTATGCCACCCAGTGGTGGTATTTAATCCCACCGGTGGGAACGGAAGTGGCTGAATATGATTTCTATTACGATAGTACGGAAGATGCCGGGCTAAACCTTGTTGATGAAAGCTATTGCCATTTCGGGAATGATAACATTTTTGTGCCGGATAGTGGATATGGAGATCCACCAGCCAATGGCTTTTTGGTTTTAAGCAATTTTGACACAAGCGGAACGAATGTTTTTGATGTGATTAACCAGGTTGTTGAATCTGGCCATCAACTATTGTTACAAAATGAGGATGCATCCAAAGTCGCATCTTTTAGGGCAACAAACGTGTTGCCCTTAGGGTCTTCCGGGAAGTTCATGATCACAATAGACTCTGATGTTGGCATAGATTACGTATCAGAAACGAACCAGGGGTTTTCACCGGGAGAATACGTAAAGCTCATTGACGTAAGCGCTCCCACAGGCTTGGATACGGACGTGGAATGGAATGCCTTCCATTATTACCACAATCATTATGATGACGGATCCTATTGCGAACCCCAAATGTTTCAGCATTTTGATTTCGAGTATTGGGTTTGGCCGGGAATGCAGGGCATGAATTGTGATATTTTTACCTGTCCCGATGAAATTTACAATAGAGATAAAAGTCCCTATGTCCATATGGACAGAACATTTTTCCCAGTTTCGGGTCCCCATGTGATTTACGTCCAGGGTGGTCAAGCATTGGTTCGCGGCGTAGTGAACGGACAATATACCATTGTAACGGATGACTTCCTTGAATATCGGCGCCATGATTCACCCACGACAATTGACCGGGTTTGGGGCAATATCTGGATCATTGACGACATTATTTATGATGATTCGGCACCCAATGGACAAGTGGTTATGCCCTGGCAGGGTGGGGGAACGAACAACGTATTGGGTTTGATTGCGGGCGGGAGCGTGATTGTCGCCAACACGACGCGAAATGGCGCCAAGCATTCGGGTGAGAACTGTTCTCAAAATAATTCCTGTGATCTTATCATCAATGCCGCCATTATGGCTCAACATGGGGGATTTATCGTTCACTATTGGCAAAACTCCCATAATAATTGTTACAGCGGAGTAAACTCCGCTTTTGACTGTTTTGAGTCTGATACCACGGATTATTGGCAATCCGTAGGAGATGGTCGTGGCAAACACCGTAATCCCTACAGATCACAGAGCCAAAATGGAATTGGTTCAGGTGATGATACGCGCGGAACGATTCATCTATGGGGTTCAATCGTGCAGTGGAAAAGAGGGTATCTAAAACGGAATGCTCAGGGTCCGTACATGACAAACAGTGGGAATATAGGGTATTATAAAGATTATTATTACGACTACAATTTATTGGACAAACCGCCGCCTTATTACCCGGAGCAGGAAAGCGCAACGGGTGAAGTCATGCTGGAGATGGCTTCATATGGTGAAGTAGGTAAGAATGAGGATGGAGACTAAATGGCGACCATTGGCTTAGATATCGGCCGCCATTCGGTAAAGATGGTCGCCCTCGAAAAAACCAAGGAAGATTTCAAGATAGTCGACGTTGGGTTTCGGATGGTGCCGGAACAAAATCAGGCATACGATCCGGAGAGAATTGACCAGCCCCTATGGGTTATGGCCGTAAAGGAACTGATGCGCCAACAGGGCATCAAACCCAAACGTGTTCGGAACCTGGTCACGGGCATCAATGGTGTTCATGCCAGCGTAAAGCAAATAACCACTCTTGACATGCCTGAAGAAGAATTGCGTTCTTCCATGGTATTCGAAGCACGGAAACACATTCCTATGGATGGGACGGATGCAGTGATTGATTATCAGATTTTCGGACAAAATTCAAAAGAAGTGGATAAAATCGACATAGGACTGGTTGCGGCAACAAAAGGAGTTTTGAATCATCATTTAGGTTTATTAAAAGAATGTGGATTCAAACCTGGAATCGTAGATGTGGATCCCATCGCCATCACCAATGCCTTTTCCCATTGTAAGGGTATGGATGAAGATGGTGTAGTCGTGCTGTTGGACATTGGTGCGGTCTCCACCAGTCTGGTTGTTTGGGGCAATCAAGAACAATATTTTACACGGGATATTCCCATAGGCGCACACGACTTCGTAAAAGAGTTGGCTGAAAGGAAGGATAAGTCTTATCTGGATGCTCAGGACTTGCTCATCCATGAAGGGGTCAGGGCATCATCCGCCAAAACAGAATCCGATTCGGCAAATATGATTTCCGTAGCGGACCGTACCGTTTACGATAGTCTGGCCGAAGACATTCGTCGATCTCTCCGTTTCTATGCGAAAACCACGGGCCAGAGTTTCTTCCTTAAAATCTTTTTAAGTGGTGGGGGTGCCGCCACACCTGGCTTGGATGAATTTATAAATGAAAAATTGAATGTCCCAGTCGATATATTCAATCCTTTTGAAGCATTACCCGGCTCGGATGAAATTGAAATCCCCAATCCTGCCCAATATGCAGTTGCCATGGGTTTGAGTTTGAGGGGAGGTATTTCCTGATGGAAAAATACATTGTCATCAACCTCAATCAAGCGGAAAGCGCCGAATCTCGAATAGAACGCATTCGAGAACGAGTACGGTGGGGGATATTTGGAACATTTATCGTTTTATTGATAGCTGCAAATAGCCAGGTTTTGATGGTTTCGCGTGGTTATGATAAAGTCATAGATCAGAAAAAAAATGAAATCAAGCGGATTAAACAAGAGATTAAGGATTTACGGGCTAAAGGAAAAAACCTGAGTAAAGAGGATATAATGTCGCTTGCAAAGCTGGAACAGGAACGTTTTCTTTGGGCTCGCAATATGGAACTTCTTGGTGAAATGACTCCGGAAGATATGGCAATAACAGGTATGAAATTCAAGCACAATAAACTGATGGTAAGTGGTATTGCAAACGTTTATAAAGATCGGAAAGATTTTGAGATTATCGACAATTACGTCAATACGCTACGCAATAATAAAGAATTTTCCGAAAATTTTAATCCCATAAAGTTTCAGGGGCACAGCAGGTCAAACGCTAGGGGACAGGAAGTTATGAATTTTGACGTTATCGCCACTGCAAAAAAACCCATGAAAAATAAAAAAAGAAGAAGGAAATCCTGACGCGATGCCCGAAAAAAGAAATATCATTCTTTTTTGTACCTTGGTTTTGCTCACTCTATCGTTCTGGGGTTCTTTTTCCCTGTTGATTGGGGCGAAGCCTACGGAAGTGCAAAAGTTGGAAGACGAACAGATCGAACTGAACGAAAATTTGATCAGCGCTCAGATTCTTGCGAGCAAATTGGATCGAGTGTACACGCTTTTTCAGAAAAATTTAGCCCTATCCCAACAGGATTCCCTGGCTGACGATGCATCCATGCCGTTTTTGAACAATCTGACGGACATGCTTGATAAATTGAATATTCAGGTTTTGAGCATCAAACCACGGGATCGTGAAAAGGAAGGTAGCTATTACAGAGCACCTTATGAATTGACTCTAAAATGCAGTTTTGAACAGTTTGGTAAATATTTAGCGGAAATTGAGCGTTCTCCCCGGCTAGTGTCTCTGGATGAGTTTGAAGTAAAGAATGGTATTGAGCGAATAAAAAGTAAAACCAGTGAAGAAGATTTAGCCGAACAAGTATTCGAGATATATCTCTCTACCATGACACTCGTTAAAAGTAAAAGTAAGGTCGTAAAATGAATCTGGATGGCCGATCACAAACAATTTGGATGCTCCTGACAGGATTAACGGTCATCTCGTTGGTTGCCATGTCTTTTAAGATTTATCCAATGACAAAAAAATGGCAGAAAGTGAAAGCCGCCGCTGAAGAAATTCAATTTGGAACGGATAAAAAGTTGGAAGACGTGATAGAGTATTTGGAGAAACGTTTGGAAGACCGAGTACAATACCAATTTGCAATGGAAAGAGTCCCCTTTCGTCTATCCAACGTTCTTTTCCTCACGGATGGAAGCGGGCGTCGCCTGCGGAGCGGGACAAGTTCAATTCGTGTGGCCATGATTTACCAGGGAGACGATCAGTTTCAAGCACAAATCGATCACCGCGGTGATGTTACAACTGTAAAGGAAAATGATGTCATACCGGATATTGGTCATGTGGTTTTAATTGATCAGAAACAGGTTGTTATTCAAACAGAAAATAAATTGACGTCTTATCCGGCTCCGGGACAAGAAAGGACCAAACCAAAAGTGATTTCTGGACAAGACATAGTAAATGGATCTTTTTAAACAATTTCAGAGGAAATTAAATATGTATTTATTCATTTTTCTGTCATTATTAGCGGCAAGTAGCGTGTTGGGAGCCGATACTTTGGCCGTGCCAGGCACCGCGGTCTTGGAAACGGTGGAAACCAAATTAATTACCGTCCATGCCGAAGATGCAAATCTCCCTGGTATTTTAGCTATTCTGGCCAAAGAAAGCGGATACAATATTGTTTCTGATCCAAACGTAAATAAACAGGATAAAATTTCCATTCACCTGGACAACGTACCTATAGAACAAGCCATTAATCTCGTTGTCCGAGCCGTTGGGTTGAGTTATGAAGTGGTGGGAAATTCCTTTCTTGTCGCGGATCCAAAAAAATTGAAGGAAGAAGTTGGAGTGAGTTCGTATGTACTGACTCTAAAGTATGCAGTTGCCGAAGAAGTTAAGAATATTCTCAGCGATATTACGAACCAAATCCAAGTGGACGTTTCTGGGAACAAACTCTTAGTCAATACATCACCAAAACGAATTGCTGAAATAGAAGCAGTCATACGCCAAATAGACGTGCCTGCTACACAAATTATGTTGGAAACACGGCTCATTGAAGTAGCCGTGGATGCTGAACAACAATTGGGAATCGACTGGTCTCGACTCTCAAAATTCTCTACAATCCTTGGAGAAAACACAACACCAACATCCACAAGCGGTGGAGAACCTTCATCTTCGGAACTGGGTAAACTTCTCCAAACTGCCGGATTTGAAAAACTCGCTTGGAATTCTTGGGACGATCAAACAATAATTCCCAGATTTTTCAGCAGGCAAAAAACAGCTTTTGATATAACGCTGGACTTGCTGATGAAAGATAATAAGGCGGATATATTGACTGACTCACGTTTGGCCACGATCAATGGACGACCGGCTTCCATAAAGTTATTGGATATCGTACCCTACATTCTCAGTTCAGGCGGGGTCGGAGGGCAGGTGCAGGTTCAAAGAGAAGAAGTTGGGATCAAACTTGACATATTACCTACGGTCAATACGGATGGCTACATTACAGTAAAGGTGGAACCAGAAGTTTCCTCCATATTTGAATTTATTGGACCCGATAGAAACATTCCGCGTGTGAAAAGCCGTAAATCTTCCACGACCATTAGGGTTAGGGATGGTGAATCTATCATTATTGGTGGGCTCCTCAGCAAGGATTTAAAAAATACTGTTTATCGTGTTCCATTTTTAAATAAAATTCCCTGGCTGGGCAAAAAGCTGTTTACAAGTAAGAATACAGTGGAAAGGAAAACGGATTTGATCATTCAAATTACACCCAAGGTGATTGTTGACAATTATACTGGAATTTCAAAGTCCGAGTATATGAAATCTTTTGAACAATCCACGATTGATGAACAGAAAAATAATAAGGATTAAATGGGATCATCCATTATGTCTACGAATAATAATCATTCCGCAGAAATAGGAGAATGAAAAATGAAAATATTTTATGTAAATGAAATAAAAAAACTCTTGATAATCATTAGTTGTATTGGACTGTTAATTTTTAGCTGCGATGATAGAGAACCGGAAGATCCTGACACGGCTAATTACGTCATATCAGTTGAATCTCATCCAGTGGCTGGTGGCATTAATGGTGACATTGTTGGTGAGGACGTAGTTGGAGCCACTGTAGCGACTCGCATTGAAACCAAATTGTCTGGTGAAAATGATAAACCCATAAAAAATGCTCTGATTTCGTTTTCAGCTAAGGTTGAAAATGAAGACTATGGGGGATTTGATCTTAGTTCAGGAAGAACGGGAGATGATGGTACAATTACGGTTCTGTATATTGATGACGGTTCAGCTGGAGCTGTTGACAACTCTACATCAGTGAATAAGTGGGAAGGCGTTATAGTCAAGGCTGAATTCAGTGATAATGTGGATCCCGATACTACCCGGTTTAACGTTTATGCATCACAAAACCAAGTTTGGCCCTATCATATCACTTTGTCTTCCGATTCCGATGAAATTATTCTTGGCGATGGTGGTTCGACACTAACTGTTGAACTAAAAAATAAATTAGATAAACCGGTTAGAAATGTATCGGTAACCCTAATAACGGATAAAGGAACCGTTAATAGTGCGGGAGAAGCTGAATTCACATATGATACGGGCAGTGATGGTATACTATCATTTCCTTTCAATGATCAAGGTGAACAATCGGATCTGGGCACCGCAACCATCATCGCTAGTTACGAACATCCCGGATTTAATAATGCAACCGTATATGATACGATCCAGGTGACAATCCGTACGGATTATACGTTGTCATTGGAGAGTTATCCCGTGGCTTTCGACGAAAATGATAATTGGGTACGAGTGGGGGAAGATGTGGCCGGCGATTATGCCAGCACAAGGATAATAGCAACACTCACCAATGCATCGGGTAATCCCGTTGTGGGCCAAACCTTAATCTTTAATGCGGAATCCCTTGGTGAAGAGGTGGGTGAAATTGACTTACCCTCACCAAGTCAAACCAATTCACAAGGTAAGATCTATGCATATTTTGACGATGGTGGAACAGTTTACCAGGATATTGCAGCCACACCAGATAATGAAGGAGTTTTTGTGACGGCATATATCGGAGTGGAAGGCGGAGACAATCAAGAAATTGATTTCAGCGTATATCCAACAACCATTTGGCCTTATCGTCTCTCGTTAACTACCGACACCTTGGAGATTGCTCTGGATGGTGGTGTGACCTTTGCGAACATCACGGGGTCTCTTTTAAATCAATTGAATAACCCCGTATCTAACGTAATGCTGTCCTTCGATACAGATAGAGGCTATATCGATCCTGAGTCATCCACATCTTCATCTGGTGGTGTTTCCTTGGAATTCAGAGATACCGGCAGCCAGCAGGAAGTGGGTACCGCCCAAATATTTGCATCTTTCAATCATCTCGGTTTTGATTCAACCGTTACGGATACGGTTGAGGTCGCGATAGTGACCAATTATATTTTGACTCTGGAGAGTTATCCGGTTGCGACCGACGGTTCCGGCAATTACGTTTTGGTGGGCGAGGACGTAGCGGGAGGTTCGTCATCTACTCGCCTGGTGATC
>CAYNPR010000042.1:0-10352 GCA_964399115.1 uncultured bacterium
GTTTACCATAATAGTTTTTCGAGTTCGCTACCCGTTCCAAGGGCTCGTTGCATTTCGGACAGTTCTGCTTTGCATCTTTCCTGGGCCATTTGTATTTCGGCCTGAACTTTATTCCATCTTTAAAGGTATGGTGATCTTGCATGGTTGAAAATTACGTTATTTCCAAGTTACGTTAAAATATGAGAATCATAAAATTGAAAGAATCATGATCACCAAAAAACCAAACAGCGATGCACCAGCTATCATCTGTATCTTCAACTCTTTTTCCATGGCTTCGACCTGTGCCAGGTAATGATCATAAAACAGGAATACTTCAAGCGTATCGTCGGGCGCTACGTACACCCGTTTGATTCCATCAGACAGATTGTCCCTTATTTTCTTTTTTTGGATATCAGGATGGACGTAGCTCACCTCGTGAAAGCCTGGAAGAACGGGAACAACGCCTTTTAACGGATGATTGCCGACATAAATGCCATCGATGAAAAATGGAACGTCCATACTGTCTGTTTTGACGTCAAGAAATCCAAACTTTTCCATATCCGGATTGCCTTGTCCAAAAACGAGGGTGCCGAATAATAAGGGAACCATTAAACGAAATGCGTTTTGCATAGCCCTCAAATTATTTTTGTCAACCCATGAAATCAAATAAGTAAATTTCTCAACTGATGAGAAGAAAATATCGTCCAATCAGCCTTTCGATACTTTGTTATAGCCTGTTCATTGGGAGTTGTGCCTATTTCAACACCTTTTATAATGCGAAGAAATATTTCCATGAAGCTGAAAAAATTCGGCAGGAAAAGGAGGGTGAATCAGTTCCTATATCAGCCATGGACAAATATGGAAAAACAATGGAGAAATGTGAAAAAGTTCTTTCCGAATTTCCAGAATCCAAATTTCGAATCGATGCAATGCTTCTTATGTCCAAGGCAAGATATTACCGAAAGGAATATGACGTCGCATTGACCGACTTGGGAATGGTGATTTCGACGGGAAAGTCGGACCTGGCTGAAGAAGCGTCTTATTGGCGTGCCTTATGTAAATGGAAAAAAGGCAGTCCGAAAACCGCCATAGATGAATTAACCCTTCTATTGGAAAGGACCCATGTCCGAAGCATACAGGCGAATTGCCATTTATCCCTATCGGAAATTGCCAACGAACAGAAAAACAGTGAGATGTCCCTAATGCACTTGGAAGAAGCTGCGGTCCTAACCCGTGATAGGTCGCAAAGAAGTGTGATATACAATCGGATAGCGGAAAAGGCATTTAAACAAAAGAATTATGATATGGCAAAAAAAGCCTATGAAAAAGTCATATCCAATTCACTTTCAAAGGATAAAGTCGAGCATGCCCATCTCCAGGTGCTGACGATCCTGCGCTTAATGGGAGAACACCGGACCGCATCCCGAAAAATCAAAGCCATGATTAGGGATGATAAATTCAATAAAATTGCAGGGGACCTGGAGCTGGAACTCGTCAAATTATACAGGGCGCAAGGGGAGAAGGAAGAAATTGAAACTCGGTTGGAATCCATCACCAACACTTATCAGCGATCCAAGGCATCCGCCCAGGCCTATTACATGCTGGGCGAGATTTACACCGCTGAAAAATGGGATTTGATGAAGGCAAAGGAATATTTTGAGCAGGTCAAAAAAGAATATTCGAAGTCAATTTATTCGCCATTTGCAAAAAGTAAAATTTCTGCCATTGATATTTACCTGCAAGCAGAGAAAGACCTGGAAACGCATCTTGCTGCCGTAAAAAACATTCCGGACTCCGGCAATGTGGGAAGTGATTCTTTAAAATCCATTGCCATTCCGGAACGGAGTGTGGAAGAATTGTATTATCAACTGGCCGACGTCGAATTATTTCGCTTTAACCGTAAAGAAGAGGGGATACTGTATATGGAAAAAATCATTTCCGATTACCCCGGATCGCCTTTTCATCCAAAAGCCATGTTCACTCTCTATTTCGTCTACGAGAATAATGGTGACTCTCTAAAGGCAAAACAAACCAAAAGTGAATTGATACAATCACATCCAAATTCCGAATATACAGCCAATTTATTGCCTAACGTAGAAGTGGAATTGAACCAGCAGGAGATCATGTACCAAAAAGCGGAATCACTCATTTCAAACAATCTTGAACAAGCGATTGAATCGTTTAAAGACGTGATCAAATATGATGAAACGACCGAACTGGCATCTTTCGCTGCTTATGCAATCGGTTATTATTATGACGAGTCCACCAAAATTGACAGTGCGATGAAATATTACACCTGGATCCAGGACAATCATCCACGATCAGATCAATCAGATGCAGTTGTAAATCGGTTATATACCTTAAACTTGGTATTGAACAGTCTCCAAATTGACACGTTGTCAACAAGTGAAATACAGGGACAGAATTGAGAGCTGGTTTTCTCTCTCTCTGCTATCGTATCGCGCGGTACACTATCACGTATACGGTTTATTTTTTCCAATATTTATTCGCCAGGCCAAAAGACTTAGAAACGGCCGTTGCCTGTGGTGAAAAAGCGCTATCTTCTTTTAGGGTGTTTTCGCCACTATTTTTTGATTTTAACATCCCGAAAGAAATCGAAACAGAAGTGTACGAAATGAAATTCCCATCACCGGTTATAGGTGCTTCCTTCAAATCAGAACTTCAGATATTGGATATTTGGTTTCGTATGGGGCTAGGCGGCATCATATTAAAAACGATCATGCAAGAAGAACGCGATGGAAATCTTCGTCCAAGGTTGCAGGATGCCTTTTTTGACGGACAGAAAGGATTATTGAATTCCATGGGTCTACCCGGTCCCGGGATCGATGAATTCGCTATCGCAATTCCAAAATTTTCAATCTGGGACTATGGCCGGCCCTTGGGGATAAGTGTAGGCGGTGATTCACGGGAAGATTACCTCGACACCGTCGCCACGCTGGAACAAGCATTGTGTGAAAAAGATTCCGTTTATTTTTATGAACTGAATATCAGTTGCCCGAATACGAAAACGGGTAAATCCCTCAGTGAAAACCTTCAGGATCTAGAATTGGTTTTGCAAGAAGTGAGACAATTGACTTCAAATCCAGTTTCGGTGAAAGTGTCTCCCGATCAAAAGGATGGAGATTTAATGCGGATTGGAGAGATTTTAAAAAGTAATCACAAAATAATCATCAATGCAGGGAACACGACATATAAAAAATCAATTGACGTTGGTATTGCATCATCACATTTTTCTAGTGTAGGGGGAGGCTTATCCGGTCCCGTATTGTTCTCCCGAACATTAGACATGGTAAAACTGTTTTCAGGCTTCAATATACCGATCATGGCCACTGGAGGAATATCGACGATCAATCACGTCGCGGCGTTACAAGAGGCTGGCGCAACCCTATTTGGAATGGCTACAGCACTCGTTTTTGATCCTTATTGCATTCCCAAGATCAATCGAAACTTGTAATGTTTACCATTGTACTCCTCGAACCGCAGATTCCACCCAATACCGGGTCCATTGCCCGACTTTGCGGCGCTACGAATACGGAACTGCACATTGTCGGAAAGATAGGATTCGAACTTTCGGACAAGCAGTTGAAACGAGCAGGCTTGGATTACTGGGAATACATACGATGGGAATATTTTTCGGATCTTGATTCCTACTGTAAAAAATTCGTCCAAAACGAGAGATTTCATTTATTGACCACAAAATCTTCTCGGTCTTACACTTCAAGGAAGTTTTTAAAGGGTGATTACCTTATTTTTGGTAGTGAAACAACGGGAATTGATGAGCCTTTTCTTAAAAAGAATTGGGACCATACCTGCACCATTAAGATGGACAATCAAAATATCAGAAGTTTAAATCTAGCCATGAGTGTCGGGATCGTACTATATGAAGCGTTACGCCAAGTGGGTTAGGAACAAGTTTAGATTCATCATGGCAATTGCGATCATGTATCAATATTTGGGATGTGCGAGTTCACCGCGCTATACCACAGACCAGAGTGCTAAAAGGAGTACAAAAAAGTTATCGACCAAGTCAAAAGTAAGGCCGAAAGGCACCAGCCGCAAAGTCCTGAAAGGCGTCAGTTCATATTATGCCGAAGACTTCCACGGAAAATTAACGGCAAATGGAGAAGTCTACGATATGTATGGATTGACCGCTGCCCATAAAACCTTACCCCTTAACACTATTTGCCGAGTGACCAATATAAAAAATGGGAAATCCCTTATTCTTAGGATTAATGATCGTGGTCCTTACGTGAAAGGTCGGATTTTGGACTGCTCCTATGGGGCCGCAAAGAAATTGGGATTTATTGTCCAGGGAACAACTGACGTGAAAATTGAAGTGATCGAGTGGGGAGACGGTAAATATATGCAGCACAGGGATAACCCAAATTGAAACGATTTTATCTTGCAGTCAATCCTCATGGTGGATTGAAAAAAGGATTGGGGATTTTAGATGCCGTGCGTCCAATCCTTGAAGATGGCGGAGCGGAGCTCACGGTACTTGAAACGGAATATGCAGGCCATGCCAGAGACTATGCCAATGAAGTTGATTACGAGGGTTATGACGGATTTTGTGCAATCGGGGGTGATGGAACCATGCACGAGGTCGTAAATGGAATGCTCAAACGCCAAGATGGACAAATCCTTCCCATTGGACTTGTAACTGGGGGAACCGGTAACTCTTTCATGCACGATCTTGATTGCCTTGATCCGGAACTTGCCGCAAAACGCATTCTCACTGGACGGCTCCGACCCGTCGACATCGCAATGGTGGATGCAAACGGGGAAATTTATTTTGGTTTCAATATTGTTGGATGGGGTATGCCTACCGATATTAACGAGTTGGCTGAAAAAATGCGCTGGCTCGGGGGACAGCGGTATAATATTGCATCCATCATCGAAGTTCTGAAATATAAACAGCGGCTGGCCAAATTGATTATTGATGGGAACACGGTTGTGGGGGATTTTGGTTTTATTTTGGGTTGCAATACCATTCATACGGGAAAAGGAATGAAAATGGCTCCCTTAGCCCAACTGAACGATGGGATGATAGATTTGATCATTGCCCGAAAAGCCAGTCGTACAAAATTATTGCGTCTCTTTCCAAAACTATTCAGCGGTGCACACGTTGGAGATCCCATTGTCGAGTATAGGCAAGTGAAGGAATTCTCAATAATCCCACAGGAAGACAATATTTTAAACATCGACGGAGAGATGATTGGGAGTACGCCTATCCACGTTTCGATGATGCCAGGTGCGATAAACGTATTGGTTTAAGTTATGGAGACCTTTTAAAATGGGAATGATGAAAGGACGAAATCTTGTCAATCTCATCGGTATCCCCGGTTGGCTGTTTCTCATCTGGCTGGGTGGTGTTTATTACAGTATTTTTATTCTCGTCGTCATGGGTTTGGCCATTGGCGAATATTACAACCTGGCCGATATTAAAGGAGGTAAACCCCTGCGTTGGATGGGATTTTGCTCGACCGTCTTTATAGCGGATTATTTCTATAATCAACCTGAATTGACGGCCTATCAACTTCTGGGATGCATCATCATTGTTGTTATTTTGACTTTGGTATGGGAATTATTTACCGGTAGTGAAAATTCAAGTATCAATATAGCCTACACCTTATCTGGAATCTTGTTCATACCCGTACTTTTGGGCCCTGCAATCTTTATTCGTCAATTTGATGAAAATATGGGATCACAGCTTACGCTGGCGATGGTTGTATCTGTTTGGGTCTGTGATTCCGCAGCATATATTTTTGGGTCAAAATTCGGCACGAAGAAAATATTTCCAAGAGTCAGTCCAGGAAAATCATGGGTAGGTTCCGTTTCAGGTGCATTTGCCGCTATCGCTTTATTTTATGCCTTTCATCAACAAGAATGGCTGGGAAATGTATTCGACTTAAAAGATGCGATCGTTTTCGGTATTATTACCGGTGTATTTGGACAGTTGGGTGATTTCACCGAATCACTTCTAAAGCGAGATGCGAACGTCAAAGACAGCGGTGGTTTATTGCTTGGGCATGGCGGTGTACTGGATCGTTTTGATTCGCTTATTTTTGCCACGCCGCTAACTTATCTTTATCTTCAATTCATTATTTGAAAATAAATTGTTCTCAAATATTCTACCGTAATTTCATCGTTTGATATTTTAATGAAGGAATCAATAAAACACGCGTTTGCTTTAGGTGAAACAAACAAATTTCAACCTAATGAAAGGCAAAAGATTATAGTGGACAAAGTCTGCCGTGAAGTTGTGAAGCGTCATCTATCCATGCCTGCCACAATATTACTGGAGACCTTGCAGCCTTTGAATTATATCGGATCCCAATTAATGCATTTTTTCCAGCCAATCATTTCTGCGGTTCTTACCGGTGATGGTTATACGGAATTCAGTCATTTACTTGAACAGAGAGGAAGCGTGGATTATCTTTTTAACCGGATTAATGAAATTGAAGCCGAAGAAAAATCATCTGTAAAAGATTCAGCATAACTCACGATTGCATTTCACTATCTGTTCAGACGGAATATTACTTTTATAAACAATGAGCAACATCGATATCGATAATATTAAAATTATTCTGGCTACGGATTGCGGCAGCACAACCACAAAAGCGATCCTGATCCAGAAAATAGACGGGCAGTTCAGGCAAACACACCGGGGAGAAGCACCTTCCACGGTGGAAGAACCCTTTGCCGACGTTACCGTTGGTGTGGTGAATTCCGTTACGGAAGTTTCAGAATTATCCAAGAGACGCATCATAGATGATGATGGGAAAATCATAACACCTTCAAAAGGAAACGAAGGGTGCGATATTTATATTTCTACGTCTAGCGCTGGTGGTGGGCTCCAGATGATGGTAGCAGGCGTGATTCGGGAAATGACGGCGGCCAGCGCAAAGCGGGCTGCTTTGGGTGCAGGTGCCATTGTGATGGACGTTATCGCTTCCAATGATAAACGTCAGCCACATGAACAAATTCAACGGATTCGAGAACTGCGGCCGGATATGATTTTGCTGTCCGGCGGTACGGACGGTGGAACAAAGACACATGTAGTGCAAATTGCAGAATTGATTGCACCGGCCAAACCGCAGCCCCGATTTGGCGCACAATATCAATTGCCGCTCATTTATGCAGGCAATAAAGAAGCTTCCAGCAATATGAAAGAATTATTTAAGGAAGAATTTGAATTATCCATTGTAGAAAATCTTCGCCCCACACTGGAACAGGAAAATCTCAGTCCTGCACGGGATGCCATACATGACCTATTTCTGGAACACGTGATGGCCCATGCG
Organism: uncultured bacterium; assembly: GCA_964399115.1. Taxonomy (GTDB): domain Bacteria; phylum Fidelibacterota; class Marinisomatia; order Marinisomatales; family UBA1611; genus CAYNPR01. Next base: position 7,302 of record CAYNPR010000042.1, read on the forward strand.
CCGGGCTATAATCGGCTGATCAAATGGACGGACGCACCCATTATGCCCACACCGGGAGCAGTTGGGAACATACTGCAAACCATTGCTGACCGGTACGGAATCAATGTGGTTGGTGTTGATATTGGAGGCGCCACCACCGACGTTTTCAGTGTTTTTGAAGGCATCTTCAATCGAACCGTGAGCGCCAATCTGGGGATGAGCTATTCCATATCCAACGTTTGTGCCGAGGCCACCATGCCCAACATCATGCGTTGGATGCACTTGGACATGAATGAACGGGAACTGCGAAACCGGGTAAAAAATAAAATGATTCGTCCCACAACCATTCCACAGTCAATTGATGCACTCATATTTGAACAGGCCGTTGCAAGGGAAGCGTTACGGCTTGCTTACGTTCAACACAAAGAATTTGCCACAACATTGAAAGGGATTCAGCAGCAGAGAACCGTGGGAGATACGTTCAGCCAGCAAGTAGGAGGCCAGACCATTGTTGATAATATGAAACTGGATCTGTTGGTCGCTTCCGGTGGTGTGCTCTCCCATGCTCCTCAAATGCAGCAGACCGCCATGATGCTTATCGATGCGTTCCAGCCGGAAGGTGTAACCACACTGGCCAAAGACAGTATTTTTATGATGCCCCATTTGGGCGTCCTGGCCCAGGTACATCCCCAGGCCGCCATGGATGCGTTTGAGAAAGATTGTTTGATCTATCTTGGGTCTGTCATTGCACCAAAAGGGAATGGTGATAAAGGGAAAACCTGTTTCCGTTACGAAATTAGTGGCAAAACATTGAACGAGTCCGGCGAAATGGCTTTTGGGGAGATAAAATTGTATCCCCTGGGCATTGGCGAAGAGGCGGAAATAACCGCTGAGCCTGAAAAATCGTTTGATATCGGTGCTGGGCCTGGTAAAAAGGTCACTAAACAAGTTAATGGTGGTCTGGTGGGGCTCATCCTCGATGCCAGAGGTAGACCCCTGTCTTTTTCTGATAATCCTGCAGCCAATATGAATATGGTTAACGGTTGGGTCGCAACACTGAACTTATATCCAAAAGTAGAGATTTCAATTTCAACCAAAGAAAAAGAGCCCAAGGAATCATCCAAGAAAGCCCATGCCTACACACCGGGTTTAAAAGTGAGTCACCGCACTACCTTGAAGCGACATAGAGTTTTACCAATTCCAGGCACTGTTTTGGTAAAGGAAGGTGATCTGGTGAAACCACGGCAAATTGTTGCGGAAACCTTTATGCCAGGTGATATTTATCCAATAAATCTGGCCAACCAATTGTCCATGCCCCCTGGAGACGTACCGGAGTGTGTGATTGTACATGTGGATGATACCATTAAAGAAGGAGATATTCTTGCGGAGACGAAAGGTATTTTTGGGATGTTTAAAACCATGTACCGATCGCCATACAGCGGTGTCGTGGAAACTATCTCGGACGTAACCGGTCAGATTATTCTGCGGGGTGATCCGCATCCTGTCAACGTCCTGGCTTTTATGCCAGGTAAGGTCATTGAGATCGTTGATGACCAGGGCGTGATCATTGAAGCGGAAGTTACGTTTATCCAGGGAATTTTCGGCATTGGCGGCGAAACGTTTGGTGAAATCGTCATGGCCTGCGATTCTCCCAATGACGTCCTGACGGCTGAACAAATCCATGAGGATATGGCAAACTCGATCATTATCGGTGGAGCCCGGATGACGTCTGATGCAATATTAAAAGCAATTGACATAGGTGCTGCGGGCGTTGTATCCGGCGGTATTGACGATCATGACCTGAAAGATATCCTGGGATATGACCTTGGCGTTGCCATCACTGGTTCAGAGACATTGGGTGTGACACTGATCATTACCGAAGGTTTTGGGGACATCTCCATGGCCAAACGGACTTTTGAGCTATTGCAATCCAATGCAGGCAGGGAAACGTCCATAAATGGCGCTACCCAAATCAGAGCAGGCGTTATGCGGCCTGCCATCATTATACCTGTGGATGATGCAACTTCGATTTCTGAAGCTGATACAGACCATAAATCGAGTATGCTGGAAATTGATTCACCTGTGAGGATAATACGTGATCCATATTTTGGGAATATTGGAAAGGTTCATTCACTGCCTTCCAAGCCTCAAAGGTTGGAATCAGGCACAAAAACCAGAGTGCTGGAAGTTATGATGGAAAATAGTGATATTCTTACCATTCCCAGGGCTAATATAGAACGAATAGAAGGACAGGACGTATCATGAAGTCGAAGTATATTCATATTTTATTCTTTGGATTACTTTTCTTAGGCATAAATGCTTACTTGGAAGGCGCTGAAGTTTCCGTAACCCCGGGTGCACCCACCAATCTGATCGCCTATGACCATTCTTGGGATCATGGTGACAAAATTGATCTTCAATGGCTTTTCTCAGATGATGATCCCAGCACCGTAGAGTTTTATAACATTTACAGGTCGCATCCCGCCAAAACGGATTCTTTTATATTTATTGATAATGTGGATTCTGGTAATGACAAATTCACAATTGGTAAGCTGAAAAGGGATGAGTCCTATTTTTTCAAAGTGACTGCTGTAGATGGCAGTGGAAATGAATCCGAACCAGCGACAACCATTTCGGCAATATCGCCCTCACGTCAGTGGTTTGACGGGCGCAGGTTTCCCCTGTTTATCATAACGTTAATTTTTTGCGGATCCGTCGTTTACTGGATTTATCATGCCCGCAGCGGCCGGCCCCTGCAGATCAGAAAGATTGCCGGCCTGGAAGCTGTTGACGAGGCAGTGGGTAGAGCCACGGAAATGGGCCGATCTATTTTGTTTATTCCCGGTATACAGGATATGAATGAGATACAAACCATCGCCGGGTTAACCGTTCTTTCCCGGGTGGCAAAAGTGGCGGCTGAGTATGATGCTAAGGTAGAAGTCCCCACGAGTCGCTCTCTTGTGATGACGGCAGCCAGGGAGACAGTGCAAGCATCTTTTCTAACCGCCGGCAGACCCGAATCCTATAACCAGGATCTGGTGTATTACGTCACCGATGAGCAATTTGGTTACG
>CAYNPR010000043.1:0-10344 GCA_964399115.1 uncultured bacterium
GCAGTCCCTTCTGAATCAAAGACCAGTCCTTCCCCGGAAAAATCCAGTACCGCAGCAATGGATTTTCCAGCCCAGTCTAAAGGAACATCTCCCTGTAAATGAAACCAGGCACTCTCCCATTTTTGGCCCCACCCATTCCCTTCTTCGATCGGTTTATAATCAAGGGCAAGTCGCTGTGAAAATGGAGTTGGCTCTTTCGACCAGCCGAATTCAGCAGAAAGTGGCTGAGAGTCCTGGATAAATAAAGCTGGCAGCCGGTTATACCATTTCTGGATCCGTTCGAGAATTAATTTTGTTTCTTTCTTATTCATATCACCTATGTCTGATCTGCAACCCAGCCATCATCCCGGTGGTCTCTTTCACTGGATCTTAACTTTTTCATCATGACACCAAGATCATTGAATCCGCCCCAGGTAAACCAGACAATGGAGATTATAGCCATACCAATATGAATAAACAGGTAATACTTCCAGAATGTCATCCATGATGCGTCACTTACATCATTGTAAAGGTTATAAACTGTACCAACAATAAATAAAATCGTCCAGCTAAATGTCCATATGTAATTCACGATATAAATGACCTTATCATTTTTAGTGAATTCCTTGCCCATGCCAAGTATGGTCCAAAAGGGATTTTCATTTACAATTTCTATCTCTCCTGCGATGGCGTATTTACCGCGGTTGAGCAGTTTATCCATGTTATAGATTGTATGCTTCCCAAACAGTGACATGAGAATGTAGGATAGAGCGGAAGCGCCCATTCCTATTGCCCAGTAGACCTGGCCATTTATATTTCTTAATACGTTAATACCGCTTTTTAATGCAGCCATTGAAGATGTGTCTGCAAGCCATTCAGCTGATATCTGCTTTATTATAATCCCACCTACAGCGATAACAGCACCTGTGATCATAGCCGTCCAAGCAGCCGCGGTTGTGCCTCTTTTCCAGTATAAGCCGCCAATGATCACTGCCCCAGACCCACCGGCAAATATGGCCCCGGTGATGGCAAAGAAAAGAGCAATCTTCTGATTCTGCTGAAACAAAAGACTAAATAAAAAAATAAAAAAGGCTACGCCGAAGATGGAAAATCTGAGGGCCTTCAAATGGGTCTCTTTGTCAAAAGGTTTATCCCTAAAGGGCATGATCACATCCTGTACGAGAATACTTCCCCAGGAATGAAGATAGGTATCGTGAGTACTTATAAATGCAGCAAGCATGAGCGCTGCGAAGGCCCCCAATAAGCCTACAGGTAATATTTCTGATAAAACCAGTGGTGCACGGAGTTGTGTCCTTAAAGAATCCGTGCTAAGCTGTTCCAGTGATGTGTTCACCGAGACTGCCAATGATTGATAGTCAGCGTGATTCATAAATACATAAATGGTGATCGGCGCAAATAAGAAAAATAGTGTCTGCGGGAATCCTCTAAAGCCAGCCAATACTGCACCCATTTTTGCTTCGTGGGCACTTTTTGCCGATGCGTTATAGGCCTGGGTGCCTTGCCAGCTCATGGTACCGTACATAATTCCAATAACCCCGATCAGAAAATACCAGAAATTAAAATCATCTACATGACTGGTCTTAAATGGGTTTATCCTGGATGAGTTTTCAAACTTTTCATTGATCGCTTTTATCTTATTATTTTTCTCAGATTCTGGCATTTCTAAAAACGCTGGCTCCGATTGTATTTTTACGATTTCTTCTTGGGCCAGTCTAATAGGGGTTTGCTCTAATGCTTCAGAAATCTGGTCCCAGCCTACTGTAATAAAAAGAAAAAAAATCATAACAATAAAAGTAATATTTACAAAAACACCCTGGAAAAAATCAGCAATAATGACCGCGATCTGCCCTCCTGTATACACAAAATATAAAGATACACTTAGCAGTACAATCATCACCAAGGGAAATATAGGAACCCCTAGAATTGATTCTGGAAGTCCGCAATAGTGAATAAAGAATTGGGCGCCCACAGCCGGAAATATTCCAAAATTGATGATACCGGCACCGAAAGCAACCATACCTGTAAAAATACGAAATTTGCGACTGTAGCGCATCTCAAAAAATTGCGGGAGTGTTAAACACCGAGTAGATCGAAAACGATAGATTACCCACCCAGAAATTGTAATCAATAGTATAATAATACCTTGACTTAAACCCCACCATGCCAGAGCAAATCCCGAGACATATCCCATTTCCAAAAACATGACAATTGAAATCGCGCCCAAGCCGGCAATACCACTTGATATCGAAATAACATATCTCCCCGCGGTACGTCCTGCTGCGAGAAAATCCGATACACTTTTCATCAGGCCTTTTGTAGTACTTACGGAATAAACCATCCCCACAAAAGAAATGAGTACAATGAGCCAGTCAATTACGGATAAATTCATTCAACCCAGATTTTACCGTCTTTCCGAATTATGATAGAATATTCATTCCACCGAACAATGGCTTCCCAACCAGAAGGAGTTAAAGCTAATTGCGGTGGCCAATAAACGCCTGCAACGGGCGTTTCCTGAAGTTCCAATTTCTTCAAAGATGCTGTAAAATTATTATAAACTTCATAGTAATTCCTTTGTCGGTAATAAATGTGACGCATAGCCCATTTTACAATATCCAATCTGTTCGATAAATATTCTATTTTTTCTTCACCAACGATTGTTTCCGAGAACTGAACCAAACCCCACATCTCAGGATAATGCATATTGATTATTCCCTGGGGCGACCAGACCCAGTTAAACTCAGGTAAGTCAGTTTTCACATAACTTCCCTTTTTAATATTTATATCCCACTGAACACGGGAAAAATTGATCTTCCACTGCTCACCATCATCAGGATGAAAATTGGGTGCGCACTCTTCCAATGCTTTCCACGGGATTGCGATTTCTAATGTCCAGCCTTTATCCATATCTAATGGGTCATTCAAAGTTCCGTTCACATGGACTTTTGTGATTAAGCCAGGTATATCCCAGGAATCCACGGCAACCTTCGCCTGGTCTCGATAGGGTTTTAATAGGAGCAGATCCCACTCTGTTTCTAAAGCGTTTACTTCCAATTCATAATAGTTATGTGTGTCGCCATCAGGATCCAGGAAGATCTCGAAATCATTATCCTTAAATATAACCGCATCCCGTGCTGTAAGCGTAGCCCAGACGTGAGGTTCTTCCATCTCGGCACCAAAATAAAAGTAATTTTCATCCCAAAGCATTTTCACTTTTGTATCATAAAATGGATCAGGTTTTAAATTGCCTTCAATATCCACAAACGATTCTGTCCAATCGGTTTTTGACCAGGATGGATCATTTAATTTTCCATCAACCAGAATCGGTGCAGATGTTTTATAACAAACATAGGATCGTGGGTTATATTCAATTTTTGGTATTTGTAATCCTTGTCCTAGAAGTAAGGATGAGAAAAATAAAAGTTTAAGCAAAGCAATCATCAATCAGTTCTTTAATGCTGGATGTAGCCAGTCCAATATGAGTGTCTGCTGCGCCATAATATAGTTTTACTTCACTTGATAGATTCGCAAAACCCTTTTCATTAAAAGAACTAACAATAAGTCCTGTGGGAAAAACCACATTGGGTACTTGGCCGACCTGCTCCCATATTTCTCTAGGTTCTAATACATTATAACGTCCTCTAGAGACCACTTTCCATGGTTCGTCAAGATCCAATAAAACAACCCCTGCCTGGTAGATTGGCTGGTAATGCGTGGCAATGCCGTGGTAGATCAAAAGCCAACCTTTTTCTGTTTTAACAGGGGGCGGTCCGGCGCCGATATGTTCGTCCCAAAAATGAAGACGACCTTCCATTACCTGCTTCATTTCTGTCCAATTTAAAAGGTCACCCGATTGAGAATAACAGATAGCATTACCTGTGGTTACACCGCTTTCTAATAGCTTCATGTTTGGTCGATCAAACCGGGCGTATTTCCCATTCACTTTTTCAGGGAATAATACACCATTTCGGTTATCTTCGTTCCCCGTAAATCCTATAAACTCACAGGTATTAAAATCCTGGGTTTGGAAAATACCCATCAGGCATTTCCCAACTACATCCATGGCTGCCATAATATAAAATACACCATCATGGTAAGTGATTCGGGCATCATAAATATGGAAAATAGTTTCGTTCGTTTTCTCAAGACCCGTAATCTTTACAGGAATATCTTCGATTACAAATTTGATACCATCCTCGCTCTGAGCTTTAATAAGCAGCGTCTCCCGGCCACGGTTCTGAACCCGCAGCAATAATATAGTCTTTCCATCATACTGAATGGCCCCGGGGTTAAAAACAGCTGAAACATCGATCAACTCCGGATGGGAAGAAATAATATCCCTGGGGGATATGATAGGGTTTTGTGGAGAACGTATAAACATAAAAGAGCAACAAATTTAAGGGTAGACTTACCGAAATCCTTTATCCATATTCATACCAAAATGTGATGTATAAATAATTCTAATAAATATTGACCAACTAATCCAAGCCCAGTGAGGTTTTTTGTTTGTGAGAGTAGTGGTAGATTTATTGAATGAATGACCGCATCACACTATTACTATTGTTTATTGGGTTTGCTTTTTGAACTCCGAATTTAAATGGGGCATTATTGGGACTGGTGGAATAGCCAAGGCATTTGCGAATGATTTAGGCTATTTAAAGAATCATACTGTAGCTGCTGTTGGATCACGCACTCTTACTTCAGCGCAGGAATTCGCATCTAAATATCCAGGATGCCTTGGCTATGCCAACTATTCAAAATTAGTGGCAGACCCAAGCCTGGATGGTGTCTATATAGCAACTCCTCATAATTTTCATAAAGATCACACATTACTGGCATTGAATGCTAGCAAGCCGGTTTTATGCGAAAAACCATTTGCTGTAAATGTCCGTGAAGTATGTTCCATGATAGAACTGGCCCAAAAAAACGGGTTAACTCTGATGGAAGCAATGTGGACTAGATTTCTTCCTCATATGGCAACAGTTCGAGAGATCATGGCTAGCGGTGTTCTTGGTGATATATTCACATTACAAGCTGATTTTGGCCAACGGCTGACAGAAAATAAGAATCCACGTCTCTGGGAACCTGAACTGGCCGGCGGTGCACTTCTTGACATGGGAATTTATCCTGTATCTTTTTCACACCTGATTCTGGGAGCGCCAACAAAAATTACAGCGCGATCCACATTCACTGATAAGGGGGTTGATGCCCAAACTTCCGCAATATTTGAATATGAGAATGGTGCCCTGTCCATTATCTCAACATCCTCACATACGCAAACATCCTGCACTGCACACGTTTCTGGCTCTAAAGGATTTTTGGAAATTGACTACCTATTCTACTGCCCTACTGCAATGAGGGTCTTCCTGTATGATGGTTCAACAATGAAATATCCCAATAACTATAAAGGTCACGGATTGCGTGAGCAAGCAATTGAATTTGCCCGTTGTGTACGATCGGGAGTAACAGAGTCACCGCTATTGCCACATCGGGAAAGTGTTTCTGTAATGAAATCAATGGATGAAATTAGGAGACAGATTGGGCTTCGTTATCCCAATGAATAATTATGATAGATACAACCATTATTAAGTCGCACCATTAATTTGAAAAACATTAAACAAAACCAAAAACCAATGCCAAAAGGTTTAATATTTTGTATAGTGGATTATTACTTATGAATCGAAAAGTCAATTTATTAAACAATGCTCAAGATGTTAACAAGGTTTGAATTTCACTTCTAATTTCAATAATAAAGGATATCATCTTGAAAAAAATATTTTTTCAACTGAAGCTGTTACAGAATTTGTGATTGAGTTTGACCATATTGTTACTCAGCTTAAAGAAAGCGGTGAATCTATAAATGCTCGCTGGGGAAGTAAATTAACACAAGATATAGAAGAGATTGATTCAAAAGTTATTCACACCCATAATGTTCAAAGCTATTCCGCTAAAATGCTATCTATGGTTCAAAATAAAAAATTATTGGATCTGATTGAATTGTTGATTGGTCCAGATATTATTCTGCATCACACAAAATTATTCTTAAAACCACCAATAAAAGGATCAGCATTCCCACTCCATCAAGATTGGTCATATTTCCCTTCGGAAAAAAACTCTATGATCTCAGCAATGATCCATCTCTCTGAATCAACAGAAGAAATGGGATGCATCCGTATCGTACCAGGCTCTCACCAGCTAGGTCAATTAGAGAAATCAGATGGACATTCACATATCCTTGGTATTCATGATAGGTATCATTTAGATGATGCTGACCCAATCATTGCTGAACTAGGTGACGTTGCTTTTTTTCATTGCTGTTCCTTGCATGGTTCAATGCCCAATTTATCTGATAAACCACGTAAAACAATTTTGATTCAACTATACTCTGGCAGAGACAAGATTATTTATGGTAATAAGCATACAAATGTTCAATTGGTCTTACGGGGGCGTAATTATTATGCCACGCGAAACAATGTTGACACAGATGTTGCTAATATTTAGAGCTGTTATCATAGAATTATTTGATAATTAACGATCTAAATAAGTAAAAGCTATATTTTCCTATTCCTAATGGATCCAAAGTCTTTGAATAAAAAATGATTGAGGATATAAAAAAAGAATATGCTGCAAATGGATTTGTGATTGTTCGCAATGCCATTGATCTGGGCCTGGCAAATGAAATAGAAAATCATGTTCATTGGCTGAATGAAAAATATCCCGATATTCATCCTGAAGCACTCCATCATGATTTATTGGTACATGATCCCTTTATTCATCACCTTTTGAAATGTAATAAACTATTAAAAGAAAATCACCTTTTGAGAGAAGCAACCTATATAGATAATTTTATTTTATAAACCGCAAACCACACCTCTTTAAATTAATATTGTCTGTATAAAATCTTTTCATTCTTGATTTAATATATTCAATTTATTTTTACCGGATGCCAAATTCCATTGAACAACTTGTTGGGCAACTAATTATTGCAGGATTCCGCGGAAAAAGCGCCAAATCCGATTCGGACATTGCTCGATACATTCAGGATTATCACTTAAGTGGCGTAATTCTTTATGACGAAGATCTTGAGTTAGATAAATATGGATCACGAAATATTTCATCCACGGAACAGGTTTTGGCATTAACAAAGCAACTTCAATCCTGTTCTGGAGATGGACTTCTTGTTTCAATTGATCAAGAAGGCGGCTCAGTGGTGCGTTTAAAAGCAGATTATGGATTCCCAAAATTCCCATCGTGGAATCACATCGGCGTATTGGATAGTTTTCTCATGACGGAACAATTTGCAAATAGCATTGCAGATTCTTTGAATGAATGCGGGATCAATCTAAATCTCGCTCCAGTTCTGGATCTAAACTATGGAGCCGAAACCGTCATCGGGAAATCGGACCGTGCCCTGTCATCAGAACCAAAAAAGGTGATTGAGCATGCTGAGAAATTTATCAGAGCATTGAAGAAGAAAAATATTATTTCCTGCGGGAAACACTTTCCCGGTCAAGGATCAGCCACGGGAGACACACATGACGCTTATACAGACATCTCTGAAACATGGACAGTAAAAGACCTTCTCCCCTTTGATGAATTAATTCAATCCGGTGATTTAGATATGATCATGGTTTCCCACACCTTTGATGAAAAAATAGACTCGAACTTCCCCTCATCGCTGTCAAAAGAAATTATTACCGAAATGCTCCGGAATGATTTGGGGTTCGAAGGTGTGGTGATTTGCGATGATCCCAGTATGAAAGCCATTTCAGATCACTATGATTTGAAAACTACATTTGAACTCATGCTTAATGCCGGGATTGATTTATTTTGTCTCGGGAATAATTTGAACTACGATCCCGATTATATCCCAAAATCTGTATCTGCCCTGCGCAATTTGGTTGAATCGAGGAAAATCCCTGAAGCCAAGATCCTGGAATCAATCGAACGAATAAAAACTCTTAAATCAAAATATAATATACATGGATGATTTAACCATTCTCGGGGTTGACTGCGGAGCAACAAAGATCATGGCACAGTCCGTCATCTTCGATCAAAATACAAAAATGGTCATTCCAGACAATTTTCATATAGAATTATCTTACTCGGATCACCCAAATTGGAATCCCGGTTTCATCCCGGTTCACCTTGATCTACAACGGCAGGAATTATCTAAAGGCAATATATACCTGGCGGAAGCAGAGACTGCTCAAGGGAATGTGATTTTGGAAACCATTCAACAGATTATTAATCAATCTGCAATAGACTCCATCGGACTTTGTTTTCCCGGAATAAAAAATGATCAGGGAATTGTGATCATGGCAAACGGACCCAGGATCCCCGACTTATTAGGAAGCATCTCTGGAATTGATTCACTCTATCATGATTCGGATTGTTGTGTTTGGGGTGAATGGAAATCATCGAACGGGAAATTGGAAAAGTGTGATAATGCAGTTTATATTGGTGGTGGGACAGGTATTGCCGACGGCATCATTCTGAAGGGGGTATTGGTCGACTTTAATCAAAGAAACGATGTGAAACGATCCTGGGAATTATTCATGCCAGATGGACACTCTGTTGAATTTTGTCTTTCGCCAAAAGGAATGATCGATCAATGGAATTCTTCCCAGAATAAAGATGTGAGTTCCCTGAACCAACTTATTCAGGATGAAAGTGCTATTTCCATTATTGGAAAGGCAGTCGGAGCATTTTCATTTTTGATTCAGGACAGAGTTGAATTTTTCAAGAGAAATCATTCAGAAATTGAAAAGATTGTTATCGGGCAACGATTGGGACAATTTCTGTCTCAAAATGATAGTTCCTTTAAATCAATGATTGAATCATCAGGAAATATTCCCATTGAATATTCATCTGACCGTAGGACGGCTACATTGGGTGCAGCATGGAAAAAAGCATGCTCATAAAAGGACAAATTCCAGATAAGGAACCCATCGTTTCCATTGGACTAATCCTTCCCGAAAACTGTCAAAAATCAGTTGAGATCACAAATTCCGAAACCAATCAGACTTTTCTTATTGAATCAAAAAATGACGATCTTGTATCCAACGGTGAAATAGTTCCTGCCGTCAAAATTCAAAATTCATCCATAGATTCACAAATTGCCGTTCATCCGGTAAAAGTGGGGCGTGGATTCCACTGGGAAAAACAAATTTCCATTCATGTGCTAGGTGCCCTTGAGATTACAAATCCGAATGGCAGTCTTTTTGTCGTAAACCATCTTCCTCTGGAACAATATCTTATGTGTGTGGCAACATCCGAAATGAGTGGTGACTGTCCATATGCACTTTTAGAGGCTCAAACCATTGCTGCCCGTTCTTGGCTTTTAGCTGCAGCCGAACAAAAGCATGTTGATCTCGGATTGGATGCCTGCAATGATGATTGCTGCCAACGGTACCAGGGGGCTGGCAATCTTACAAAAGCAGCGATCCAATCTGCGGAAAAAACATGCGGACAAGTTTTGATACATGATAACATGATCTGTGATACTCGATATTCAAAATCCTGTGGTGGAATTTCCGAGAATAATGAGAACGTATGGCGCGATGTGCCGAAACCATACTTGCGGTCCGTTTATGACAGCAATGTATCGGAAATCCCATGTGTCGACAATGAAACAGATTTAATCAATTGGCTTTCCAACAATCCCCGTTGTTTTTGTGGACCTGATTTCGTCCCCAACAGCCAATTGCACAATTATCTTGGAATTGTAGATGAACAAGGGTCATACTTTCGTTGGAAAATATCATTTTCCCAAAAAGAACTGAAAAATCTGATCAAAGTCAAAACGGGCCGTGACTTTGACGTCATTCATTCGATCCAGCCTTTAAAACGAGGTAAATCCGGGCGCATCTTTCAACTCCGTATCGATGGAGAAATCGATGGGAAACCCAACCATATTATCCTGGAATCTGAATATGAAGTTCGACGGGTTCTTCACCCTGACTTTTTATATAGTTCTGCTTTTATCATTGAGCCAAATTCCGACTTCGTTAATTCCCAGGTAACGTTCAAAGGTGCAGGTTGGGGCCATGGCGTTGGACTGTGTCAAGTCGGAGCCTTGGGAATGGCATTGGCCGATTATTCTTCAAATGAGATTTTATACCACTATTTTCAATCAACGGAACTGAGAAAAATTTATGGCTGAGGTCACAGCCCTGCACTGGATAGACTGGGGAATTATCCTGCTCTACATCGCATTCTCACTGGGAGTGGGAATCTGGTTTTCCAAGCGCGCAGCATCAAGCACAGAGGAATATTTTCTCTCAGGGCGGACCCTTCCATGGTGGATTGTTGGAACATCAATGGTCGCTACAACTTTTGCGG
>CAYNPR010000044.1:0-10021 GCA_964399115.1 uncultured bacterium
AAATTTGTTCTGGACGATTTTCATAGGTAACAGTCAAGGGTTCATCGGCAAATGGCAATATCTGTTGCCATGCTTTTTGGATCAATAGGAATGAATTTGCATTGAACGATTTATCCGCTTCCACAATGTAGTCAAGAGCAGTCTTTGCTGCATTTTGCCTCAGTCTTTTCAGGGTCTCATAATATTTTTGTTTGTTCAAACGGGCGTAAAAGTAAAATGATTCTTTAGACTCATAAGATTCCACAAATTCTATTTCAGGTATTAGCAAATTCGTTCTCGATTTCATGAACATGGAAGTCATGTTTTCCAACGATTCATTGGCCTCCCGGATCGTAATTTCCATTTCGGAAGAAATATTAACTTTAATCTGAGAAGATATCTCGTGTATTGCAAATTCTTTTGCTTTCGATCTGGCATCTTTTTCCAATATTTTATTTGCCTGCCCAATTCCATGCCAGAACTGATCATTGGTTGGTTGTGTATTTACCCAAGACGGTATGGATGGTCCACATGAAAAGAAAAAGAAAAGATAAAGACAACTAATAATTCTAAATTTCATTTTGGTCCGAAAAATGACTGTCAGTCCAGATTTTATTTTCTCAAATCAAGAATGGTTCTTTTTAGATCCATGCCGGTAAGAATTGGATTCTGCCGTATAGAATTTGGAATTTCACTTGTATTTTCAGGAACGAACCGATAAACATATTCCGCCAATTCGCCAAGTTCAATGACCTGATCACCATCATCGGCATTTCCCGAGAATCCTCCCAATAAAGCATAAGTGAATAAACTGTGTTTCTTTTTAGGATAAACCTGTGAAGTTTCACCATTGGATGTAGCGCTCAAGATACAAATCTTTTCAGTCAAATCCGGAAAATCCCATATTATTTCTGTAGAGTGTTCTAGATTGAGGTAGGTTACGTCTAGAAACACCGTAATGGTTCGAATATTCCCCAATACCGAAAGCGAGGATAAGTTTTGGACTAATTCCTCTAACGGATATTTTGTTACTTCTCTCGTCGGTTTTGCATCTTTTGGAATCAATAGGGGTTTTCCATTCACCCATTCACCATAACCGCGATAATATAAAAATACGTCCATTTCTTCAATCCCGGAATATCTTTCCGCTGAAATAATTCTTTTTCTAAGATCACCCTGGTGAGGATCAAATGTATTTTGCAAATCATTTAGGGTGGGTCCTCCCTCCATTTGCCAGGGTTTCGAGGGCAATAGCTGGAAATCCGATAGACCAAATGCATTTTGAAAATACTGACGCATAATAATGCCATCCCAATCTGCGAACTGAAGCGGTGGATAGTTGGAATCATCATAATTTTCAATAGACATAGTGATGGCCATTGCATTTTGGTTTTTTTTTGCGATAGGCATTCCTAGATCTACATCAATATCACCTTGTGAGTCCGGATATGGCACAACTTCATCGGTACCGATTGATTGAACCATCAACTCTTCTGGAGACCTGTAATGTTTCATGAGTGCAAGGTCTAGGGTTTGTATCACCTTATTGTCCAAATAATCAATCAATTCCAGAACTGGCCAAAATTGATCTTTTCTACTTCTGATCGGAAATTCAATGTCAACATATTCACCAGGATTTAACCCAGAATGAGTAATATGGCCATTGAATTTAGGCATCAAATAATCCTTACTTTCCAATACATTGACTGAAATGGATTCAGTTAAGCCTTCCCCGACATTTTGAATTCGGACGATTACTTTCACTATTTCATTTTTAGGAATGTAATGAGTGCCAAAATCATTAGAGATGCTAAAGTCCGCCATAATAAGTTTAGGAGGGATGACTTCCTTTGTTTTGACCAGGAATGGATAAGGTACATCCAAAGAGACCTTTTCTAGCGAATTCGCAGTTAATTCCAAATCATGGTCACCAGAGGCGATGTTCAATAATGCTTGAATTTCGATATCCGCATATTTGATTTTTCCCGGTTCCAGCGTATCGATAGTAGTCTTTTCGCCAATTACCAAGTTTTGATCCGGCACCAGTGCATTTACTGAAAGTGTCACATCGTGTGCAGGACTTTCACCATCATTATGAACAGCAAACTGAAGTCTCCCTTTCTCACGATAATCAACGGCACCGTTACCGGAAGCCTCGATAAGATTCATTTTATCAATCAAAAAATGGGGACCATCTTTCACTTTAGCACAAACGGCCACAGAGTGTTCGCCCTCTTCCCCATCCTGATCTATGCCTGAAATCAAATAACATTTTTTATCTTCATATTCCAGATTTCTTACGGTATGCTGTGTTGATTTAACCTTCTCAATTAATTTAAGAGAATCATCGTTTACTTTTTCGTAAATCTTGTAATAGACCGCACCCGATACCGAGTCCCAATTAACGTGTATGGATTGTACATCACCACCAGCGATGACACCAGATGGCTCCTTGATTGGAACCTTTGTACAATGCCTGTTCGACGGTTCACTATCCACCTCATATTGGTCCATCGAAGTGACTTGATAACAATATGTCTTGCCTGGAGGCATGGGGTCCGAAAAAGAAGTCGTTTTAACCGACGAAACAAATTCTCCATCTCGGGAAACTTGATAAGTTTCAGCCGCATCGACCTCATTCCATATCAGAACAACCTTTTCATCATCCTTCATGGATGATAAAATCGGAGGAGAAACAAATTCTCGGGTTTTACCCTTCACTTCTATAGAACTCTCACTTTCTTGATCCAAATCATTCACAGCAACAATGGTGTAATAATACTCTTTGTCAAACTCCAGATCAGCATCGACAAAAGCCGGTTCCATTTCACTGCCTACCTTTTCACCATCTCTTTTAATGATAAAAGATTTTGCACCATTGACCGGTGACCATTTAAGGGATAAGATATTTTTCCAGATTTCAATTGTGATATCCCGTGGCGCTTTTGTTGGGGCGCTTGCACAAACTTCCCCGGAAATTTGTCCAGTGAGTCCAAAATCACCAATAGCTTGGACCGTATAACAATTATTTTTTCCGGGGGTTACATCTTTCTCCAAACGATTCTTTTTTTGGATGGATATTTCCACACCATTTTCAAACAGTCTGTAGGAGTTTGCTTGGCGAATATCTTTCCAGGTAAGGGTCACTTGCTCAGCTTTGGTTGTTGCTTCCAATCCCTCAGCAGCCAAGGCAGGATCAAAATTTGTAGGGTTTTGATTCGCGAACAGATAACATTGAACCATGGAATCCACATTGGACAATTCCAATCTTAAGATCAAATCTCGGTTTCTCGTTTTTCGAGGATTTAATTTAACCCGACTAAATCCCTGTTCTTCATGCTCTACGACCAAATAATAAAAATTGGGTTCAATATCCTCTAATAGGAATTTTCCTTTTCTATCCGTTTTATCCTCAAATAAGATTGCATCTTGGAGATTTCTTAACGTTACATGAGCTTTTTTAACTTCCTTTCCAGAATCATTATGCACAGTACCTGAAACAGTCAACGAATCGGACCACAGGATGGAAAATAGAAATAAATAGGATATGACTCTTGTGTACATCTTCAGGAGACTTTTAAGTATTTGGTACTACCACAGGGGGAAATTTAGGGAAGTCTGTACAAAATCCGATCCGAATTTGAAGAAAATAAAATTGGGACCTGAGGAAGATCCTGGTAAAGTTTGGATGTGGTATCTTTCACATTCTTGCTAATGTACCTATGGAGCTCCGCAATAGTCACTTTCTTGTCGCCATTATCTGCATCCCCTCTCAAACCTTTAAGCAAATAGTACGTAAAAATTCCATTTGGAATATCCGGATGATCATAAGTGATTTGAGTGACGTCCGATGCATAAAATGCCGTAATCGTTTCCGGAGGTTTGATTTTATCCGATAGCAAAACATCCGGTTCCTTGGATTTACGCTTCTTTTTCTTCTTCTTTGGATCTTCTTCTTCCAGTTTTACGACATTTTGTTCAAATGCCGGATTATTGAAATCCACATCCATAAATAAAGTGATTTCTCCTATTTCTTCCATTATTTGGATTTTTTCTAAATTCTTATATAATTCCTTCACAGGATAAAACGAATAAGGTTTTCTCGGATTGGCATCGTAGGGAATAAGACATTTTTGTCCACCAAAAGTGGTCCCTTCCCCGCTGAAATATACAATCAGATCCAATGTCTTATTGCCTTGGTAATCAATACTGGTTTCAATTTTTTTCCTGATATAACCCATAACAGGATCAAAGATTTCTTGGAAATCACGACTGGAAATTCCATCATGGAAAAACCAGTATTGAGATGGAACGATGGACTGATCACCTAGCCCAAAGAGGTCGTGAAAATATTCTCTTACGATTTTAACGTCCTCTATTGTTGAACTTTTTCCCGTGATTGTACTGTCCACAAAATGATCATTTCCAATAATAATGCCTATGGTTTCATGATTCACTGTAGCTTGAGGAATATCAATCGATAATTCATGATCAATTGGTTCTTCACCAACGGAAATAAACTTGGGATAAGGAGTTTCATAATGGATGATGTCTTCTTTGCCTTTATATTGCTTCATTGTTTCGAGATGGATCGGAAATGTTTTTTTCGTACCAAAATAATCATAAACGTCTAGATAAACAGTAAATCTGTTTTCACGACTCATGATATCATAACTGAAATCCATATATTCACCTGCATTTACAAATCCGAACTCTCGGAGTTCGTCTTCATCAATGATTGTGAAGGAACTATCCCGTCGGAATCGCACTGAAGAAGTGTCCGATTTCCCTTCCGACATGTTTTGCAGTCGAATTGTCAGTGTGACAATTTCATTTTTTGGGATGTAATGCTGACCCCATTCATTTTCAATAGCAAAATCAGTAATGACAAAATTAGGTGGAATTTCACTGAGAGTCGTAAAAGAAATCGGTTCTGGGTCAATGTCCATGCCAGTAAACTCATTTACTCGAATATTGAATTTTCTTTCATCAGATTCAACTTTTAGTTTGGCATAGATGCGAAAATTGATTGTCAAAGTATCTCCTACGTTCAATTTGGGAATCATAGCGATGGAATCAATTTTTATCGATGGGGTCATTGAATCATCCAGAGATTGAAGCCAAGGTTTCAGTTCACGCGCAGGGCTACGACCATCATTCACAATTTTTACTATTATCCAACCATGTTCGCGACTATCAAGGAGTCCATTGCCCGATTCTTCTACGAATTTCTTTTCAACTAACGTTAGATGAGGTGGCGGTAAGACCCAACCACACATTGTAGGAGATAGAGGCCCTTCATCACCATCTCCATCTACGGATGAGACCTTATAACAATATTCAGTATCAAATTCCAATCCCTTATCTTCATAATAATTACCCTTGGTATTCGATAAATACGTTATGGTTTTCGTTTTTTTATCGACCAAATAAATATTATAATGATCCGCACCCAACATTTTTCGCCACTTGAACATTACACGTTTTACGTCGCCGCTAATGATCAAATCTTTTGGAAAATTAACCAGTACTTTGAGGCATTCTTCATTTGATTTTGGACTCTCCGTACCGTATGTATCAATTATGGCAATGGAATAACAATAATATTTCCCGGGTGGAACAGGATCCTGGTAAGTCGTATCCCTGGTTTCATCTAAAAGCGTACCGTCTCTATATATCCGATAACTGTGATCGACTTGAAGATTGGATTTTTTCCAAACTAAGTAAATTTTCTCAAGATCTACATTCCCATCCATTGAAGTGGCCAATACTTCTTCATGGGTCCGGAGGGTTAAATCAACTTTTGGGCCATCATCACCATCTTTATCGTAGCTAGATATTTGATACAAATATTTCGTGTCAAAAGCCAATAAGCTATCAATGTACGTATTACCATCTTTCGTATCAAATATTAAGTCACCATCACGGTAAAGACGATAGCCAGATACACCTGTGACGGGAGGCCAGTTCAACGTAATTTTATTTTTTATTATATCCCCCGTAAAATTTGAAGGCGGTGCAAACCAAGCCTTACTGCTTTGTACGATTGCCGGTGGTCCAATCGTCTGATACATATCTTCAGCAGCCACTGAATATTTATATTGTATTTCAGGTTTTACGTTATCAATAAAGGAAGGTTCCGGTGAATCCGCTAAGTAATTCGTATTACGATAAATTTTATAATTCACTGCGGATTCAACCGCTGTCCATTTCAAGTTTATAGCATTGATCATGGAGTTTAAAGTTAGATCTGGGATTGTAAGTTCCGTATGAGTCTTAACCACTATTTTGGGACAATTAACTCCCTCTAAATCATTCTTATCAATAGAATTGATCTCGTAAGTGTATTCAGCACCGTAAACTAGGTTTGTATCTAGAAATGTTGTTTCTGATTGTTTTGAAAGTAGTTCACCATTCTTATATAGCGCATATTGATTCACCCCAGCAACAGCTTGCCAATCCAACTTGATTTTCCGTCCGCTTCCATCTACTGTATATCCACCAGCTAAAACACTGGGAATAAGTTCTGGGTAAACGTGCGATGATTTTTCACAAATTGTTTCTGATTTTGGGCCTTCCAGATCATAAATATCAATTGTTGCCACTGTGTAACATACAGAGCGGCCAGGGGCTACATCGTCTACATATGAGGTATCTTTTATAATATTCTTTATAAGTCGATCATTTTTATAGACATTATATGACTTCATTTGTGGGAAATCATTCCATATTACGGTCAATTGGCTAATGCCTCTTTCCACACGAACGTCTGGGACTAGACCCTCGGTAAACACTTGAATTTCAAGGTCAATTATATCACTGTCCGTCACTTCTATTCTTTTTCCGCCATTTCCACTGCCGTCCCCATAAACTTTTATAGTGTATTTCCCTGAAATAATTTCTTTTTCAAATCTGAATTTTTTTGTGAATCTTGAAATAAGAAACGTCTCCAGAAGATTATCTTCTTCATCATATAAAAATACTTTTGCTTCATCTACATTACTACTTTTTCCATTTTCATCAACCAAAACACCCGAAATAGTGAAAATTGGTGGGGTTTTTAAGCGTTTTATCTCGGATTCTGGTCCCTCTAAACCATTAGACGTCAATGAGGTAATGTAATATTGATAGCCCTTGTCCCATTTCAGCCCTCGATCCAAAACCTTGTGTTCCTCTGTATTTGTAATAAGATCACCATCACGATAGACATTATAAGACATGGCCCCTTCAACCTTAGACCATTCAATACTGATCTTATTCAGTTTATCCCCCGTTAGTGTAAGAGTATCAGGCGGTGGATAGACACTGACATCGCAAGCTGGTGAAGATTTTTCTCCCTCAGTACCATATTTATCGATTGCAGATATGGTAAAACAATTTTCAGATCCGGGCACAGTTGGTACGGTAAGAGTTAGAACATCCGTAGTATCTATAAAGCCACCATTCTGATATACTCTATAGGATACAGCCACATCTACGGAATTCCAAGTAAGAATGACTTTCTCTTCACCTCTTTCTGCTTCTACATCTGTTGGTTTTTTTACTTCCGGATGGGTATTAACTACGATAGATTTTGAAGCTGGACCCTCATCTCCTTGAAAATCAACGGAAGAGATAGAATAGTGGTATTCAGTGCCATATTTTAATTTAAAGTATTGGATTGTGGGATTGGATGCCTCACTGACTTTGTTACCATCTATAAATACATTGTACTTTACAGCACTTTCTACCTTATCCCATGAAAGTTTAACCTTATTTGATTTAATGTCCGCTTTCAGATTTTGAGGTGACTCCAATAATGCTTTTCCATATTCAGTAATGGATCTTGGACTTTTTTCACCATCAGTATTCACGGCAACAATATTGTAAGCGTATGTTTTACCGCCTTCAAGTTCATCCACATAATAAACAGTTTTTACTTTCCCAATCTCATTATTATCTCGAAAAACGATATATTCATCCGTATCAACTATATGTTCCCACGTTAATTCAATTCTCGACTCTAAGGATTTAGTGGCAACTTGAGGTTGACCTTTTTGAAAAGATAAAGTTGGTTCAAAGTCACTTAAATCCGCATCGGTGATGGAAATATTTTCCATACCATGGTAACCGCCCTTCATATAAAGATTTATGGTATAATTTCCAGGAGCAAGATCCTTAATCTTGAATTTGCCGTTACCTTTTGTTGTAATATCAGTAATTTTTTTCTTTTCAAGATTGTAAAGGACGACACGAACGGGCCCAATCTTTTTGTCTGATTCATCCATGGCACGCCCTGAAATCTGATAGGTAGTTTGTCCCTGGATGTGGCTGAATGATAAAAACAATAAAAATAAAATGAAAGTTTTCATGGAGTGCAATAGGGGATTAATCTTAAAAGTGTTTTCAGATTTCATATTATCCCGCATGAATACACTACCTAGAGAAGGAGTCTTTTAGATTGAGTGAATTATAGAATACAAAACTCCCAGCATGCGCATTGGGTGTTATTAACCTACACACATATAGAAGTGTAAAGAGGGTATCTTTCACAAGGAACTCCGCATTTGTGTACTGGAATTCAGTACACCCTAAATTATTTTATTTTGATGACTGTTGTCAAGAACTATAATTCAGATTCCGGAAAGGTAAAACGGTGGAAGTTTAAATTTCCTTTAACGGAGCATATTTCTGCCAGAATTCAACGGACCTGGCCCAGGAATCGGAGTCGTAATATGTCTCTGTCCCACCAGGCAGTTTCAACTGGTTTCGCATCATGGTAACCGGTCCCATGGGTAATTCAATAATGCCTTCTGGAACAGCATGGATACTGATCAGTTCCCATTCCGCTTCAGTAGAATGTTCGTTATTTTCCTGTAATACATCGTGTCTGTAACAAATGAGGTCTACCGCGCCAGTACGCACCGGTACGCCATTTACAGCCCGTATCTGAACATAGGCTTTTTCATTT
Source organism: uncultured bacterium (assembly GCA_964399115.1). Taxonomy (GTDB): domain Bacteria; phylum Fidelibacterota; class Marinisomatia; order Marinisomatales; family UBA1611; genus CAYNPR01. The sequence continues at coordinate 8,930 of CAYNPR010000044.1, forward strand.
TCACGACGTTTTACCACATCGGCCTCCAATTTTGTTTCCTCCTCAATCCGCACAAAAGGACAGACAAATTGAGATACAATTTCTCTGCTCGCCTGTACCACCCTAACCCCATCACGATATCCATCAAGGTATTGCCTCTTTGCCATTTGTTCTTGTGCATGTTGGGCAATTTCTTCAAAATTTAAAGAATCCGAATAAGTTTTCCCCGATCCGCAAACTTGTCTGCGAACAAAATCATTGACGGCTACTTTCAAATGGATTTCAGTTATACGACAACAATCTAATTAACTTCCCATGAATAATGAGAAGATTTTTAAAATGATTTTTATATTGAATTTATATGACTTTATGAACCAACAAACCCACCATGACGATAAGTGAAATGAAAATCAAGGCAACGCCAATGTTCCCCTTTTTGATCTCTTCCCATTCTTCAATCTCGGTGGATAGCATATCAAAAACTTTTAATGCAATTCCCACGCCGAATGCAAAACCGACAGCCGCAGTGATGGACCATCCTACTGCACGGGCGTATTGCGTTAAAATTCCCATTAATGTGTTTGGATCTCCCATGAATATACTCCTTACTGTATTTCCAACTTTAAATCTTGCATAAACTTTGACGATTCAATTGTCCCGTTCGCCAATCCAATTGCCGTTTCTTTGGGGCAACTGGCTACAAACGTGTTGAACTCTCCCCTTGATGAGGGGACAAGAACGTTTAAATGAACTTTGGCTGGCGTATAAGCATTTTCTTTTTCCATTTGAATTTGATGGGTAATGGCTTGTCCTGCTGCAGCAAAACCAACCAGCATAAACATTTCAAAATTATTCCGTCCGCTCTCCAAAGTCATAGAAAATTCATCATCACCCAATTCAAATTGAGATACATCTACGGTAATGCGATAAGACTGGCAAACGCTTTTGACTTTTTTCTTGAACGCATAATTAGCGAAGAGTCCATTCATTCCGACCAAAATCGAAAAAATCACCAGAGACAATATATGTTTAGATCTCATTATTTTTCAAAAAATGACAGTGGGATTTTAACATCTCACCCGACGGAGAATCAAGCCATATTTACCAATTTTC
>CAYNPR010000045.1:0-9900 GCA_964399115.1 uncultured bacterium
TGTGCAAGAACACCAATAGCTACAATGCTTCCGCTTTGCTTTTCGGGGCTGATGTTATAACTGTTAATGGTCACTCCATCATAGTTAACGGCCAAATTCCCTAAACTCCATTTATGAGACCAAATGTTGGAATAATCACCCTGTTCAGCTCCATGGCCCTGATGAATAAGATTCAATGCATCCACATGTCCATCGCCATCATTATCATATCCAGACCAATCGAAGCCCGATGCCTCAAGAGAATCCACCATATCCCTGACCAACTGTCTCACATGCTGATACCCATCCGGATTGCTGTAGGCATAATAATCATGATTATGCGGTGCCATGAACCAATCCGTCACATGCGCAATGGGGAGAAATTGTCCATAGGATATTTCCTGGTGAAAATCACGAAAGCTGCCGGTATTGTCGTAATTGAGATGGGTATAGCCTTCCTGGTTCATAACGGAATCGAATAAACTTGGTTCATAGTCTGCATACGCATCGGGGAACTGGACCAGGATTAATGGGACGTGGAACGTATCAGATCGTGTTGCGCCCAAGTCTGGGACAGGGGAATCATCATGAAGAACAATAGGATCGGGTCGTATGCCTTTTACAAAATCAATTGAGACCTCATCCGGAAGCGGATCCACGCCTGCTCTTATTTCCGATGGGATTAATCTTGTGCCTATTTTTGCCGAAGCATATGTCCACCAACCATCAGCATTCAGCACAATTGTCCACCCATTGTATTCGTGCCAGCCCTGTAAATGATTTCCACGATTCAAAATTTCAATTTCCATCCCATTGGGCTGATTGACTTTGATTGGTGTCGGGCTGGCAATATCCCCCTGGGAAGTTGAAAGGAACAGAGTGAGTATAATGGTTGTATATCTTGTTTTGATCATATCATTAGTTTATGCAATAATTTAACAAGTTTGTAAAAAAGTAACGAATTGTATTTGGTTTTTACTTAAGTTTGGCGTTCCATAATTTATTGAGACCCACTAAAATATCAATGAAAAACCTATTTTATTTATTGCTTTATGCAATAGTTGCCGCCAATCATTGGTCCTGCGAGAAGCCAGATGAAGATTCACCCGATTCTGGTCAAGAAAATTTATCTTTTGTAAATACCCTTAGTGAAGATTTAACCCAAAAAAATGGCCTGGTCTCCGAATACTTCTACAATTTTGAAAATAACGTTACCGCTGAATTTTTCCGGTATAACCCCAACCTGATGAATAACTACGATTCGTATTTGGCGTACTATAATCTTTTTGGAGAGGATCCTCCTACAATGGACTATCATACCTTTCCGGATTATCTAGTTTCGATGACGCCAGTGGATTCAATTGAATACACACAAAGAAACTACGTTGATTCTCTTTCCGTTCAGGATTCAGTCGTACTGGATTCCGTTTTGATTACCTCCACGCCCTTCAAAAATTTGGAATCCCTGGAATGGGATCTTGATGCCGAACCCTCCCTCCAGCGTTATAAACTGGTTAATTCCAACTGGGTGTTGGACGATACCATGATTTATTATACTGACACTTTTGACGTAAGTGCTTATTGGGCTGTTGTGGATACTCCTTTTATTGAAGATGGCTTGCTGTTTGTGGACTCATCGGAGTGGAATGATACCAATTACGTGTTTATTGGGGAGGAACCCATCCAATTTGTTGCAACGTTTGATTTTACCAAACAGAAGATGAGCAATGATTCTCTCGTTTTCAGGGTTAACACGGATTGCAACGACAATGGTCAGTGGGATGAAGCTGAAGAAAAAACTATAGATTATAATGATGATGGCGATAGTACAGACGTCTTGATTGAATTTGAGGACAATAATTATAATGGCATTTATAATCCGGAGTCAGATGACATAATCGCTGATTATAACGATGATGGTGATTACGGGTTTGCATTTGAATTTGAAGACACGGGAAATGGGATATTGGACCCGGAGGAACCTTATTACGACATTGACGGTGACGGTGAATATGATTTAAATGAACCATACCAGGATCGGAATTGTAACGACAAATGGGATGCGGCCGAAACGGATGACCAGGGGAATTCCCTTTATGATGCCACAGAATTATATACGCTAAAAGATTCCGATGGAGACGGTGAAAATGAAAAACATCTTTACGTCATTGGGGAAAAACCGGATAACCTAATCGTGGATTGGAGCGATACCCTAAATCCCGAAGTGAAACTTAATCTATCCTTGGGCGATGACATAATGGAAAGATGGGGCGCCATCTTTACCGATGTGATCGAAGAGATTGAATTCTTCGACGTAAAACAACAATCCGTTAACGACCTTGATTCTTTGATTACCCTGTATACCCGCGAAAAAGTGGGTCACGTTACGGGTAGTTCTCTTTCACCAGATGATTATTTCATTACTAAATCCGAATGGACCAAAACATCCGGCGGTGAAACAGAGCGATTTTACAATTATCATATTTTTCATCAGCCGAAACATACCAATCAGGTTGTTTACCCATCTTATTTTCTCCCAATTGGTTTCTATTATAGTCTCGGTCAGATCGAGGATGGTTTTTGGCATAAAAAGCAACTGGAGAGTGAAGTTTTATATTATACCCACAATGGTGAATTTAGAGAAGGAGAACATGTTGACACCGCTTATATCGACACTACGGAGATTGCAGTTTATTTTGTTGAAAAATCCTTCCGTGTCGAAGCGGATACCATTACCGTTCCGGCGGGTAACAGGGCAAGCGAATCAGACCCTGCGGTAGACACCACATTCACAGATTGTTTCAAGGTGACCCAAGACTTGACCATGACCATGGTTGGGAGTGGCGTTGATTTTGGTCAAAAAACTATTTCCTGGCTGGCAAAAAATACAGGACTCGTGAAAAGTGAGATCTATATCCGGTGGACTGAGCATCCTTATAATGAAACCATCACGCTTAACAACGTCAACTTGGATGACAATAACGAAGCATGGGTGGGTTTGAACAGATTGGAATTGAGCTCAATCAGTGTTGAAGAAGACAATGGCGGTGTTTTTAGAAGATTAACCAATCCAGTTCATCAAATTGAGTTAAGAGATATTAAAGATCAGCCTGATTTTGATTTTGATCCTTTCCGTGTCGGCACGCAAAAAGGCATTCAGACGATTGACCTTAGGGAGTTAAGCGAATGATGAGATTCAGCTATCTTCTTCCGCTTATGATTATATCATCGTTTCTCTTTGCGGGAACGGATGGTACGATCCGCGGTAAAGTAACGGATGTGGATGGTGAACCTCTCATAGGTGCAAATGTTTACATGCCGGCGATTGGCATTGGTGCAGCGACGAATATGGATGGCAGTTATATTATCCTGAATATCCCGGTTGGCGATTATGATGTAATGTGTGAATACATGGGTTACCAGAAACAGACTAGGACAGACGTGAGGGTCATGATGGATCAAACGGTCTGGCTTAATTTCAAATTGCCTGTTGAAGCTTTTGAGGGTGAAGAGATCACGGTCACGGGTGAGCGGCCATTGGTGGAAAAGGGTACCACTTCGAAAAAAATCACTATCGGAAAAGAAGCAATTCAATCCTTGCCTCTTCGAGACTTAACGGAACTATACAGTCTACAGTCCGGTGTGGTGAAGATTGAGCGTGTTTTTACTCAGGGTAAGGCAGAACCGAATGCTGCGGAACGGGGAATTGAAGAAATTCATGTTCGAGGAGGTCGTGGAGGAGAGGTTGCATACATGATGGATGGGATGTATCTCCGAAATCCGATTTTTGGTTCCATCGGTTCCGGTACGCGTTTAAATCTTTTTGCCATTAAGGAATTTGATTGGCAGCCTGGAGATTTCAATGCCGAATATGGTGATGCGACTTCGGGTGTTTCAAACTGGCATACCAACTCCGGCGGAGAAAAAATCGAATACAGCCTTAACCTTACAACCAGCCAGGTAGGTGCTTGGATCAATGATGCCATTGGTGCCGCTAAGTCAGATTATGATCGAACCACTCAAAATTTTGATTATCTCCGGGCATATGATGATATCAGCCTTGGTCTAGGCGGCCCAGTTCTCGGCATACCAAAATTGTATTTTTGGTTTTCCGGCCAGTATACGACCAATGGCAGTAGTTCGGTTTATGAGTTTGATGATAAGGCATTCCTTGGCAATGACGGGCTTTGGTCGGAAGGTCCGACATTTATTCTTAATAGTGATGATATTGATCCAGACCACCTGGCACAAAACCAGAAAAACCTTGTTAATCCATGGGACGATGTTGCCGGTTTCCGAGGGTTCGGATTCAACAATACTTGGGACGTATTTGCAAAATTAACCTTTAAGCTAACCAATAAGCTCCGGTTTCATGGCTCTTACTGGCAGGTGGCAAGTCACTTAAAGTCATTTCATCCGAGATACCTATATTGGGATCAGGGCCGTAATGAACTTTTTCGAGATACGTACCGTTATAATTTTGAAATAAATCACAGCCTGACCCAACGTACGTTTTATACGGTGAGGACATCCCGTTTTATCCAGGACCAGTTTCAGGGCGTCCGCTGGAATGATAACGACAGTGATGGATACCCCAACTGGTTTGAATGGCGTCATCCCGCAGGGTACAAGCAAATCTCCGATCCTGATAACCCAATGGTTGTCCCATTTAGTATTGGTGAAGACGGTGATACAATCAGGTATACAAACGTGGATGAACGCAGTGGGTGGTACCATGGCGCTCAGCCGGGTCTGTATAGTTGGGATTTGGCTGAAGATTTTGACGACCGGAACGGAAACGGTGTCTGGGATGCAGGTGAAACTTTTGATGACGTGGATGTTGATGGTGTTTGGGATGGGCCGGAACTGGTAAAGAGTTTATATGAGAGAGACGGAGATTTCTGGTTGGAACCTGAGATGTATGAAGATTATGAACCCTTCTTGGATTATCAAAGTATTGACTTGCTTTGGGACAACGTTCCGGGATATGGTTTTACACCGTTCAATTTGAGCGGATTCGCTCCAAACGCCGAAAACCCTTATTATTATATGCCGAGTTGGGATGGATATGCATGGGATGAAGGACGAGCTTTTGGTGGTCACGATGATTTTTATGCGGATTCCCGGGCAGTAACGGATGAGATTCGCATTGACCTAACGTCTCAGATTACGGACCGTTGGAAGATTAGGACAGGCATTGATTACAAATATCATAAGTTAAATTTTTATGAAGTAAGAGCTCCCTGGCTGGGTGCCGGCGCTTTCATACAAACTTTTGCCGAATTCTGGGAAGATACGGGATTGGATGGTTTGGTTCTTGGGGACGTAGGTTATACCGAAGCAGATAAAGGCGAAGGAAATGGCCGGTGGGATGATGGTGAAAATTTTACGGATGCAAACGAGAATGGAAAATGGGATGCGTTCCGGGAACCGGAAGAATTTTCCGCCTATATTCAGAATACGTTTGAAGTGCCTTGGATGGTCATTAATTACGGTCTACGAATTGATGCGGTGGATTATAACACCCAGATCTGGGCTGACTCCTCTGGTAAATTCAGTCCTGGCCACCCATGGTTTTTTTCCGATGATGATGATGATGGGGAGTGGGACCAGGGTGTGGAACAAGTGGCTGATGCTGCCGGAATTCCCCACCAAAAAGTATTCCTGAAGGATTCGGGTTGGCTTTATAAGATCAGTCCACGGATCGGGCTCAGCCATGTAATTACGGATAAATCAACCTTCACGTTCAATTATGGCCTTTATTACCAGACGCCTCTTTACCAAGACGTGTATTTGAATACCAACAGGCTGGAAGACCCTGAAGAATTATTTGAGGAGGGAGAGGGACTTGTGGGTAACGCCACAATAAAAGCAAAGCGAAATCAATCCTATTCCGCCGGTTTCAACGTCCAGGTTGGGGAAAGTTGGGCCTACTCCATCATGGCTTGGGTGAAGGAAATGGACCAAATGACCCGGTACACCCATGAACGATCAGGGGTTTACTCCTATCAAATCACGAACAATGGGGACTATGGTTCGGCAAAAGGCATTGACCTGACGTTGGACTTCCGCGGAAAACGGTATGGTTCCCAAATCCAGTACACGTATTCGATATCTAAAGCGAATCAAGAATACGCCTGGGCGAGTACAGAAGGCCAATATGTGGATGCACCCAGCCAGGAATCATTGACCTACTACGATCGTCCCCATGACTTAACCTTCTATCTTTATACGATGCTTCCATTTGGTATCAATACCGGTGTAACGGCCTTTTATCAGAGCGGTGATCCATACACGCCCATCATTTTCAAAGGTAAAAACCCGGCACCGGATGACCGGAATCGCAATACCAAGCGTGGCCCTGGCTATAAGAATATGAACCTATCCTTTGCCAAATATTTTGAAGGCATGGGACATAGGTTCTCCCTGGGCTTGAACGTTTTTAATATTTTGGACATCCGGAACGAAATAGCTATATGGCCAATGACTGGCAAGGCAAATGATCCAGGGGCCTATTACACCGACTATGTTGGGCTTCCGGGGACCGACCCCAGTGGTGAAGGAAAATACGCGAATCTTTCCAGTGCATATTACGACCGGCCCTGGCGCTATTCTTCCCCGCGGGAAATGAATTTCTTTATCAGGATTGAATTTGATTGATGAAATTGATTTTAAAAATTGTACCTATTCTTGTATTTATTAATGTGGTTTCTGCCATAGACCTTAGGATGAAGGACCGGAATCATGAGTCTCCTGATCCTTATCGTTCGTCTGCCGTTGCAAAAATAGGCGACCATCCTTTCCCGACAAATCCCATGAATGATCGTGCCAGGGGATATATTGATCAGGGCCGCGTTAAAAGTGCCATAACTAATTATGGCAGTTTTATTAACTGGGATAGCCATCCATCCGGGATCTGGGGCGATTATTCATACCTTCCTGCGGTATCTTTTATTGCAGCTGTACCTGGTCATAAGAATACAGCCCACTTCTCTTGGACGCCACTTGAAACCATTCAAGACCCCGATGGTGCACCGTTATACAGCATATGGGAATCTAACAGCGAACACCCAACTAAACCTGATGCCTACGAAGCCTGGTATCCTGCAACAGGCGATACCATTTTCAAAGGGATTCTTTTTGAGCTGGACGAAGATGACGGTCTCTATCTTCCAGAGAATGAAAAAATATATCCTGGTGGAAATGGTAATGATTATCCAGATTTCTTTGACGCCGAAAAACAATTTATGTTCGATCATGGAAACCGAAAAATTATTATCAGTACGTTGGGTGAATCAGATCCGGAAAAAACGAGCACTCGGATAGGATTGATTTATCCCTGGGCACTTCGACCCAAACTCATCAGCCGGGAAGACCAGTTTGATTTTTACGATTATGGTGAAGATTTGGAAGAATGGACGACTGACGATGATTATGCTTATTATGGCGCCAATGCCGCAGAATCACATTTTATTGGTGCAGATTATAAAACAGACTGGCATGCATCCACCTTTTCGCGTTTAAATTCCCATCAAACAGAAAACAATGCCGGTGATATCTTTGGCGGTACCCCTTGGACCGATGCGGGGGATACCTACCCCGTTCTTGCACACTCCGCCTATTCTGAAACGTGGCCATTAAAGTTAAATGAAGCGACAGGTGAAATGGAAGCGTTCTGGCCGGGCTGGTGGGCACAGGATTATAACGTAAATCTCCCAGGCTGCGAACAATCCCGAAAAGATCCGGATTGCTGGGAAGAAGTCCCCGGTCGTTTCGTGTCTGATATGGACATTTATATGGAGCTTGATGATCGGTGGTCTCATCGTGCCAATAACGTAAATACAAATAATGAATATGAGCAAACCGGATATCCCATGGGACTTCGAGTCATGGCTGAAGCCCATTCCTATGGTGTGTCCTATGCGGAAGATATCATGTTTGTCACGGTGAAAGTTCGTAATGAGAGCGGAGACTGGTGTGCCGAAGATGAAGATGGGAATCCTGTATTGGATAATACGGGTGCCCAGCTCTGTGGAGACGGCATGATTATGCCCGATGGAACACAGCTGAATCATGGGAAGGGGTTTAATTACAGTGATATGTCTCTAGGGTTTTACATGGATGGTGACGTTCTTATGGGAGACTGGGGTGGATATAACGGTGGTCTTCACACTAATGATGATGATTTTATGAAATATTACTGGGAAAAATTTGAAGTGAATAATGATAAGATGCTCATCAGTATGGCCATGATCGGGGATCATGACGGACTTTCGGGCGTTGCAGGTTATGCTCTCGATACCCCAGCGGTTGCTTCCCCCGGGACTGAATTTGGTGTTGTGGCGACACAGTTGCTGGATTCACCTCGTGCCACGAAAGAAATAGATTTGGATCAGGATGGAGCTACGGATATTTATCCCGGCGAACCGTTAAAAATGACGGACTGGCACTGGGTAGATTGGTATCAGCGTCCCGGTGTTGTGCAGCCTGAAGGCAACTCTTCATCCTGTTATGCAGGCAGTGAAGGATGCCCTGTTGCTAAAAATAAAGAAGAAATCCTATACAAACTCATGGTGGGAGATACTTCAAACCTGAGTGAAGGTGAAAAAGCGTGGCATTTTCATACTTTAAATCCAGGAACCGATCTTGGAACCGAATTAAACCCGCACTTCGATTCTATCGAAGGGCTTAAAGAGGAACCGGTCTATGAACGAGATCCGGAAGGACTGGATTGTGTGCTTATTTTGAGCTGTGGCCCTTTTGACCTTCCTGTGGGACGGGAAGTCCCCTTCTCATTTTGCATCATTTTCGGACAAACGGAAGATGACTTGAAGAATAATGCCCGTTTTGCGCAGGTTATGTACAATTCCAGGTATCAGGGATTTACACCACCATCCCGACCGACCGTTCATGCGGAAACGAACCGAGGCGAAGTTAAGATTTACTGGAATGACGTAGCTGAAAATTCACGGGACGTCGTAACGGGATATGCCGATTTTGAAGGATATAAGATTTATAAAAGTAGAGATGGTGGAAGCTCTTGGGGAACAGCCGCCGACATGATTTTTGACAACGATGGGATTTTTGCCGGCTGGACGCCCTATCGCCAATTTGATTTATCGGAAGAGGAAGATTCTCTCCATTGTGCCTATTCTGGAGATCCGGAAGATTGTGAAGGTGATCCCACCCAACAGCGCGGTCATGGTATTAGCGGGTACGACCCATATTTCCCCTGGTTTAGCTTGGGAGAGAATACTGGTTTTTCGTCAATTCGATTGGACAGTTCGGAATGGAGAACGTTTCCGGGAGATACGGCTACGTATAAATATATGTTTATAGACAGCAATGTTGTGGATGGACTTGAATATAGCTATTCCGTTGTCGCTTATGACATGGGTGTTGAACCGCCATCCAACATAACGTACCAAGATATTGGCAATGGTGAGTTTGAAGAAATTTTGGAAACAAACTATTCCAATCCTGATAAGTGGGCGGATCCGGATGGGTATGCGTCAATTGAGAATTCCAAAGGAACGACTATATTGGATCCAAATTTTGTACAAGTCTATCCCGGTGTAGTTCCTGTGGAAGACTTAAGCAAGGTTGGAGTTGTTCCTAATCCCTATCGCGCCCGGTCCGGGTTTACGGAAACGGAACATTTAAGACAGGTTCGGTTTACAAATTTGCCTGAAAAATGTACAATTAGCGTTTTTACTTTGACTGGTGAACACGTCAATACAATCGAGCATGAAAATTCCGAGTCCGGAAATGCCTGGTGGGATATGCGTACCGTCAACAACCAGGAAGTTGCACCAGGTCTCTATTTGTTCCATGTCGAACAGACTGGCTCGTCCAATGAACCTTTTATCGGCAAATTTGCGGTGATACGATGAGGCGGATTTCATATTCTGTATTGTTGGT
>CAYNPR010000046.1:0-6595 GCA_964399115.1 uncultured bacterium
AATCTTGTAGAAATCATCAACGGATTAATTGCATTAATCGAAAACGACGATATTTCCACTGATGAATTAATGAAGCACATCAAAGGCCCGGATTTTCCAACCGCAGGATTAATTATAGGCATGGATGGACTTAAAAACGCTTACGAGACCGGTCGAGGAAAAATTAAGATGCGCGCACGTGCCCATATTGAAACAAATAAAAGAGGTAAAGACAGCATTGTGATTACCGAGGTGTCTTATCAAACCAACAAGGCAAATCTGGTTGAAAAAATTGCCGATTTGGTTCGAGACAAAAAAGTGGTTGGTATCACAGACCTAAGAGACGAATCGGATAAAGACGGTATCCGAGTTGTCATAGAAACAAAAAAAGATGCCGTCCCAGAAGTTATTTTAAACCAACTTTACAAACACACACAGCTGCAGGACACGTTCGGTATTATACTCTTGGCGCTGGTAGACGGCATTCCAAAAATAATGCCACTGAAGGTGGTTTTGTCACATTTTGTGAATTTCAGACACAATATTGTGGTTCGCCGGACCGAATTTGAACTTAGAGAAGCAGAAGCGCGAGCACACATTCTAGAGGGATTAAAAGTTGCGCTGGACAACATTGATGAAGTCATTGCCGTTATTAGAGGCAGCAAAGATCCCACCCAGGCGAAAGAAGGACTCATGAACAGTTTTAATCTGTCCGAAATTCAATCCCAAGCCATTTTGGACATGCGTCTCCAAAAGCTCACCGGACTTGAGGTGGATAAGGTTGTGGCTGAATACAAGGAAATGATCAAGCTCATTGCCCACCTGAAGGGAATTTTGGACAGCAAAAGCCAGAGGATGAACATCATCAAATCCGAGTTGCTCGAAATTCGTGATCAATATGGAGATGAGCGTCGAACCGAGATTCTTCCCCTGGACACTGATTTTTCAATGGAAGACATGATTGCCGAAGAAGAAGTTGTGTTGACCATTACTCACCAAGGCTATATAAAACGCACCGCGTTAAACACCTATCGCACTCAACGCCGAGGTGGTCGTGGAGTTCAGGGAGCCATGAGCAAAGACGAGGATTTCGTCGAACATCTTTTTATTGCCAACACGCATAATTATATGCTTTTTTTCACGGACAAGGGCAAGTGTTATTGGCTGAAGGTTTATGATATTCCGCAGGGAGGCCGCGCAACTCGCGGCCGGGCAATCGTCAATTTAATTGTGTGTGAGCCAGGGGAAAAAGTGGAAGCTTTCGTAAGCGTAAAAGAGTTTGACGACCACCACTATATTGTCATGGCCACTAGAAACGGAATTGTGAAAAAAACAGTTTTGTCTGCTTACGGTAAGCCGAGAAAAGGTGGTATTTATGCTATCGAGATTAGAGAAGGAGACAAACTGATAGAAGCCCGCATCACCAATGGTGAACACGATATTCTTTTAGGAACACACGGAGGAAAATCCATTCGTTTTTCTGAAAACAACATTCGTCCCAGCGGTCGAAAAACCATGGGAGTAAAAGGGATTACACTCAGCTTCAAAGATGATTTCGTGATTGGGATGCTTGTGGTAAAGCGGGAGGGCACGATTCTAGTGGCTACGGAAAAAGGCTATGGAAAACGCACTGACGTGATTCAGTATCGCACCCAGACCCGCGGCGGCAAGGGCGTAATGACCATGCGCTGTACGGAGAAGACCGGCAAAATGGTGAATTTTATGGAAGTCGTAGATTCGGACGATCTCATCGTTATTACAGATTCCGGCGTATTGATGCGTCAGCCCGTTGCGGATATCCGATCCATCGGCAGAGTGACGCAGGGCGTCAAGCTTGTAAAGCTGGATGAAGGAACTAGCATTTCATCCATTACGCGGGTTATCAGCGAGGATACGACTACTGAAAAATCTGGAAAAACAAACGACCTTCCCGCCACCGAAGACGCTGAACAAAAAATTAAAGAGGAATGAATTTAAAAGAAAATCTGAATTCAATTAAAACAAGAATTGAATCTGCAAAAAAACGGGGTGGCTTTGACCACCCCGTTCAACTTGTGGCCGTAACGAAGACACATCCATTTTCTACTGTGCTGGAATGTCAGAAGTACGGGATAAACGCCATAGGTGAGAATCGAATTCAGGAGGCAATTCAAAAATATAGAAATCACAAGGGCGAAATGCTGGGTTTAACAAAACGATTTATAGGACACCTCCAGTCCAATAAAGTCAAAAAATGCCTTGATCTTTTTGACACGGTAGATTCCGTAGATTCCGCAAAATTGTTGAAAAAAATTTCTCAACAGAGTCTCCAAGTCGGTAAAACGACACCAATATTATTTGAAATCAACATAAGTGGCGAAAACCAAAAAAACGGTTTTTTACCCCATGACGTAGATCAAATTCTGGAATGTATGGATGAGCCCAACATAAAGGCAGACGGCCTTATGACGATTGGACCCAATACAAACGACAAACAAATGATCCGTGAATCGTTTATTGAATTAAGAGTTCTACAGGAAAAAATAAATGACGCACTGAAAAATAAAACACTAACAGAGCTCTCAATGGGTATGAGCAATGATTTCGAAATTGCGGTGGAGGAAGGATCTACAATGGTTAGATTGGGAACGTCTTTGTTTGGGCCCAGAGGATCAAAGTTTTAGCCAACATGCTTAAAACAATTTATTCCATACATCCGCCAAAACATGGCAAAAAAAGCCATACTATCTTTGGACACCAAATAATAGAAAAAGATAAAGCGCGATATGTTTGTCCGAAAGATTTCTCCGAAAACGACATTAACCCTACAAATTTTGACAAACTAAAAACAGAACTAGACCTAGACTCCATTCTTATTTTAGACCGCGTAAAAAACATTGGTGACGAGAGATGTATAATAGACCACGTTAACCGGTCCGGGTATAATTTTTTAACCGGGAAAACCCCTTATAAAAATCTTCCAACCTTTCCGGACATATCACATATTTATAATGCCATTCCAAACATGGATGGCATAAAAGTGCACACAATAGGACCCATCCGATTTTCAAAAATTAATTCGAAAGGGATATTGTATTCTGAATCAGTTGGTGTCATTTCTCCCGTTTGGTACTATGTTGGCGTAAAGGTTTTTTCCAGAAATTATAAAACAAAAGCTTGATTCAACACATTGCCGCTCTAACACATTGGCTTTATAACACCACAAAACCCCACCCATCCGAGGGCCCCTTTCGGATGCTCAGGATTTTTAAGCCTAAGCCCTGAATAGAAAATAAAGATTTCGCAATTTGAGTAGTAATGCCGTAGCCATTGTCATTTAAAACGTGTATCATAAGGTATGAATTATGAAAATAAATGGGTTCGTTTCTATTCGGAATTTTCAAAAACACATGGCGAATTCATCAAATCCTTTACCTTTTTAAATCCAGGAGTGAGCTCTTCCCAGTTCAGGGTCTGCGCCTATCTTAAGGCGGGATACAACACCCGGGAAATAGCTGAAGAGATGGATCTTTCTATCCGCTCTGTTGAGAGCCATCGCTATAGAATACGAAAAAAATTGAAAGTGAAAAGAGCAGAAAGTCTCATTATGCATTTGCATGGCCAGTATTGAAAAAAATGAATGAAATGGAAATAAACACATGCGGATAATAAAGATATCCTTTTTCATCAGTACCGTCATTTTAGGCAATCTAAACGCCCAATCACTTCTTTTTGATGAAACGCCAACAGACAAAAGAATAGTTGAAGCCGACATGGGTAAAGACATACGTGCACCCGGAGGCACTACGATTATATTGGATGCATCAGGCTCGGCCCCATCGGACATATTGGTATCCTACGAATGGTCTTTTCCACCCAATATGATTTTTCAAGACGACTACAACTTTAACGCAACCGACAAAGTGATATCTTATGAGCGCGAACAAGGAACAAGAGCAAGCCTAAAACGAATCATTACCAGAAACAAATATATAGAATTGGATCTTCCGAACGACATCATCGGCACAAAATATACAGTTTTTCTCAAAGTTGAAGATTATAGACAACGCAATGACGAAGATACGCTCCTGGTAACCATTATTAAATCGGTAGATGAATTCTTGGACGATTCATTTTCCTTTGTCCCGATAGAAGAATCGTTAGACACCACCAAAAACAAAACCAACGAAACGCTCATTTCCATCCAACCGATAAATCGGAATGCGCTGAAACAAATGGAAGTTGAAACGATCAATGCGATTATTTATAATGAAATCATCAAACTGGGCATAACGGAGGTGCTGAACCCCAATCGTTTTATACCAGAGTCAATAAAAACGGAAAAACTAGTCAAGAGAACAAGGTTTGAATCCGACACGTTGATTAATTATCAGGAAAACACCACCGATACCCTAATCACCCTTGACACCCTGACTTATAACGAAATTATAGACTCCGTCCTTTATTATAATTTTGACTGTAGGAACGATTCTTGCGCAGCAGACAACGCAGTCTTGGAAAACGCCGGACAGGTGCTTAGCTGGGGTATAAATAAATATTCTGAACTGGAATTGCATTTTTTTGTCGCATCACAGCACCTGAACACATCCCCCACATGGAATTGGGAAGCTTCCATTGTTTCACTGGATCCAGAAGCATCAGAAAAATTGCGTTACCCAGAAGCGCTGGCCGTGCCGGGAAACGGCTCCCTTTTAATCGCAGCGGGAAACAAACAAACCGTATATGAATTAAAAAGAAGTCAGCAGTCGTTTTCCGTTACCACCAACCCCGTCTTGGACGACACTTTGTTTCACCCTTCGGGCATTGACGTTGGGCTAGGAGGCTTGATTTATATAACCGACAGAGACAACCACCGATTATTTTCGAAATCTGGTGAAAACTATGAGTTGCTATTGTCGCCAGAGAAGAACAGGCTGCTAATTCTTTTTGAAAACAGCACAGACGGAAGCCTAAAAAAGGAAAACTTGCGATACCCAACAAAAGTTAGGGTTGGATCCAATGGTGACGTCTATGTGCTTTACGAAGGGAATGACTGTGTTTTAAAACTGTCTCCATATGATGAAGTCTCCGCGGTACTTAAAGCCGGTATCGTAAAAGGCGTTCGCGACATTGCAATAAACAGCAAGGACAGTCTCTTTGTTGTGAGTCCAGACAAGAATATGGTATACAGAGTCATCAACGATTCCACTGTAATTCCATTTGCGGGGATGGAAAAAACGGACGGCATGATAAGAAACGACATTAAAGCCACAAAAGCTTTTCTAGAATCACCCACAGCAATTGATTTTGACGACACGGATCAATTATACGTTGCCGACGAAAAGCTTGGCCTAATCAGAAAAGTGGATCCAAATGGCGTCATTACAACTCCCGCAGGAATCAGCAATAGGATTTATGGAATCAGCGGCATGAGAGTCTCTAGAGGCCCAAACCCACAGGTATTCCTTACTCAATCCCTAAAGCACCAGATCCAGAGAATAGAATTGGACGGGAGCTTTCCCTGGCGCAAAGAAACAAAAATAAACAGCCCCAGATATGTAATAGAAAAGGATGGGGTTTATGGTTTGGAGCCAGATCTTCGCACTGCCGTATCGAACGTTTTGTACGACCAAGTACCAGAAAAAAAGAAAGGGTTTATAATGAGGGCAAAAGAAGGAAACAAACGCATTGGTGCCTATGTCAAAAAACATCCAATATTTTTTGCGCTAGTGCTTGTTTTTATAAATCAAGCAATATCTGCGAGCATTGATTCAGACGGAGGCTCGAAAGATGCCCCTCCAAGCTTTCCGTTTTAAGGTAAAATAATTCAATCATCACTTTATTAATTAATCAAAGGAGTAGATTATGAAAAAACTACTTTACACCCTTATTCTACTGACAGGAATTGCCATAGGCCAGAAGCAAGTGGGCACGACACCACCTGCTTTAGGATTGGAACAACAAACGGTTGACAGCCATCAAAGCACAACAGAAACGGTACCTCGGCGCTTGTCGTATCAAGGGCTTTTGACCAAACCCAACGGACAAGCCGTAAAAAACGGATCATACTTCGTTACGTTCAGGCTTTATACCGAAACAGAAGGAGGGTTGGCCTTTTGGGAAGAAAGCCAGACTGTGGACATCAGCGATGGGATCATCAGTACAATTCTTGGAGACAGTACTGAAATCACAAAATTTCCAACTGAAACTTATTTGGAAATTGACATTGATGGAACCACCCTATCTCCACGACAGAAAATGACGTCGGTGTTCTATTCAGTGAAATCCGATACGGCCAAATATGCTCAAGGTGGTAATTATAACGACCTGGACAATCGCCCAAATCTTTCCGCCATCGCCACTACGGGCGACTATGATGACCTATCCAACAAACCGGATCTTACCGCCTATGCGACAAACGACACTTTAAACAACTATGTTCTTTCGTCTACCCTCTCCACCGTCGCCACCACTGGCGACTACAACGACCTTGAAAACCAGCCGGACCTTTCCAACGTTGCCATGAACGATACCTTGGGTAGCTATACCCTCACGGCGGACTTGGCCACGGTCGCCACGACAGGCGACTACAACGACCTTGAAAACCAGCCGGACCTTTCCAACGTTGCCATGAACG
>CAYNPR010000046.1:6695-7664 GCA_964399115.1 uncultured bacterium
ACACCTTGGGTAGCTATACCCTCACGGCGGACCTGGCCATCGTTGCGACAACGGGCGACTACAACGACCTTGAAAACCAGCCGGACCTTTCCAATGTTGCCACGAACGACACCTTGGGTAGCTATACCCTTACGGCGGACTTGGCCACGGTCGCCACGACAGGCGACTACGAGGACCTGTCCAACAAACCGGACCTTACCGCTTATGCGACGAACGACACTTTAAGCAGTTATTCTCTCAGCTCAAGTTTTGATTCCGTTGCGTTCACGGGTGATTATTATGATTTAAACAACGCTCCAGATCCATCTTCGTATTTAACCAGCGATACCCTGAGCAGTTATTCTCTCAGCTCAAGTTTCGACTCCGTTGCGTTTACCGGAGACTACAATGATTTGTCCAACACTCCAGATCTTTCCGACATAGCCACGAACGATAGCCTAAGCGCTTATACCTTGACGTCGGACTTGTCGGCCGTAGCTCTCAGCAACCTATATACCGATCTTGATGATCTGCCACACTTCGACTCCGTTGCGTTCACGGGTGATTATTATGATTTAAACAACGCTCCGGATCCATCTTCGTATTTAACCAGCGATACCCTGAGCAGTTATTCTCTCAGCTCAAGTTTCGACTCCGTTGCGTTTACCGGCGACTACGAGGATCTATCCAACAAACCCGACCTTTCCGGTGTCGCAACCAACGATACGTTGGGCAGCTATACCCTCACGGCGGACTTGGCCACGGTCGCCACGACAGGCGACTACGAGGATCTATCCAACAAACCGGATCTTTCCAATGTTGCCACGAACGATACGTTGGGCAGCTATACCTTAACGGCTGATCTGGCTACGGTCGCCACCACGGGCGACTACGATGATCTGTCCAATAAGCCCGACCTTTCCGGTGTCGCTACCAACGATACGTTGGGCAGCTATACCTTAACGGCTGATCTGGCTACGGTCGCCACCA
>CAYNPR010000046.1:7764-9537 GCA_964399115.1 uncultured bacterium
CGGGCGACTACGAGGACCTTGAAAACCAGCCGGACCTTTCACAATATCAGCCAGCGGACGAAGACCTTGATGATTTGGCGGATGGGACCCTGACGGCCAGCAAGGTAGAGAACAATGAATATTTTATTACGTCAGCAGGGACCAATGGTCAGGTATGGACGTCGGATGGTGACGGTGCAGGTGACTGGGCCACCCCGGCCAGCAGCGGAGCGTCCGAGATCAACGAGCTTACCGATGCCCTCATTGAAGGCACGGGTTCCATGTACGTGGGCAACGACCCATCTGCAACAACGGACGAAGCCGACTATAACCTTGCGGTTGGAACCACTGCACTGGATGCCATTACGGAAGGCGACAACAATACCGCTGTGGGATACAATGCCTTAACCGCGAACACTATTGGTGACCACAATACGGCCCTGGGTCGTACGGCGGGAGATTTGATTACGACCGGAACTCAGAACGTGGTTGTTGGTTCAGGATCGAATCCAAGCGCGAACAGCGCATCGAATCAGATTGTGATCGGATATGGCGTCACAGGCCAGGGAGACAACTCTGTAACGCTGGGCGACGCCAACGTGACCGACGTCTACATGGCCCAGGATGCCGGCGCCACGGTCTATGCCGCAGGAGTCGTTCTTGAAAACGACGAGAGCATCACCAACTCTACGGATGGAACCGTAATCATCAACGGTACGGTTGCAGGGGGTACGGGCAGTGCTGCAGGCGTTTTCCAATCCAATGGGGATCAGGACATCACACTTCAAACCGGCAATGCAACCACAGGCACGATCACCATCACGGACGGAACGGACGGCGACATAGCTATTTTGCCCAACGGAGACGGCACTGTGCAGCTGGACGGACTTGCTTGGCCCATTGCGGACGGTTCGGCCAACCAGGTGTTGGAAACGGACGGCTCGGGAACCCTTTCCTGGTCTACCCCAGCCAGCAGCGGAGCGTCCGAGATCAACGAGCTTACCGATGCCCTCATTGAAGGCACGGGTTCCATGTACGTGGGCAACGACCCATCTGCAACAACGGACGAAGCCGACTATAACCTTGCGGTTGGAACCACTGCACTGGATGCCATTACGGAAGGCGACAACAATACCGCTGTGGGATACAATGCCTTAACCGCGAACACTATTGGTGACCACAATACGGCCCTGGGTCGTACGGCGGGAGATTTGATTACGACCGGAACTCAGAACGTGGTTGTTGGTTCAGGATCGAATCCAAGCGCGAACAGCGCATCGAATCAGATTGTGATCGGATATGGCGTCACAGGCCAGGGAGACAACTCTGTAACGCTGGGCGACGCCAACGTGACCGACGTCTACATGGCCCAGGATGCCGGCGCCACGGTCTATGCCGCAGCTCTTGGATTTGGATCCACCGCCATGACACTGCCCACGAACGCCGGTTCCGCAAACCAGATATTGAAGACCGACGGTTCTGGAACGCTTTCCTGGTCCGATGAGAGTTCGAGTTCCACTACGGTAACGATTACAGACAACGAGAGCACGGATGAGAACAACGTTTTGGTGTTCGCCGCCGATGGAGACTTGGACGGCGGAAACTTAGGATTGGAATCCGATGGCGACGTGACCTACAATCCATCAACGGGCGTGATTGCGGCAACAGGATTCAGCGGAAGCACGGTAACGGCAAGCACAAGCGTTGACATAACTGGTTCTGCGGGAGTCATTCTTGAGAACGACGAGACCATCACCAACTCCACGGACGGTGAAATCACCATGACCGGTTCCG
>CAYNPR010000047.1:0-9520 GCA_964399115.1 uncultured bacterium
CCGGCTTGGTGATTCGTGGCGGCAACACGGATCAGAATCTTATTCTGCTGGATGGCATTACGGTTTATAATCCATCTCACTTAGGTGGAATATTCTCCAATTTTATCGTGGATGGTGTGAAGGAAGCGGAACTCATTAAGGGTGGTTATAATGCCGAATACGGTGGCCGACTTTCTGCCGTGCTGAATGTGATCAGCCGGGAAGGGAACAGGAAGAGGTTCAAGGGTAAAGCCAATCTTTCATTGCTATCGGCCCAGACCACGCTGGAAGGGCCATTTTATAAAGGAGCTTGGTTAATATCCGGAAGGCGAACTTATTTTGATATTGTGTTGCCGAAGGTTCTGCCTGAAAATGTTTCTTCCCGCGTTCCGCCATACTACTTCTACGATATCCAAAGCCACGTATTTTCTGATATTACGCCCAAGGATCGAGTTTCCGTCAGTTTCTATAATGGGATTGATGATCTGATTTTTGATACGTTTGGTTTAACGGCTCGTTGGGGAAACAATACAATTAGTACCCATTATCGGAGAGTCTTTTCCGAACGGTTTATTGGAAACTTTTTGGTAGCCAACAGTATTTTCTTTACAGAATTTGGATTAGGCGGATCCAGTGGTTTATTAAGTGAAAATGAAATAGACGATAAGACTATAGCAGCGGATTTGACTTGGTTCAAATCATCTCAATCAACGGTAAAATTTGGTTTTCAACGCAAAATACTGGGGTTTCAGTATTTGAATTCATTCCAGGATTCGCTTCAATTTGAGATAAAAACACAGCCAGTAGAATTTGCACAGTATTTCAAACTTAAATATTTACCGAATAGCACATTTATTATTGAACCCGGCCTACGGTTAAATTATTATGATGTCTTCCCTGATTCTTTATTTCCTGATCTGAGACTGGGGATGAAATACCTTCTTACTGAAGATCGGTATATCAATTTCTCCATCGGTAACTACCACCAGTTCATCTGTACCTTTCAGGATGATTTCAATCCCACCATTTTAGATCAATGGATCGCTGTGGATCAATCTGTCGCTCCGGGGAAATCCACACAATTCGTCCTTGGCTATGAAGAATACATCCGCAATACTTATAAGATCCAGATCGAGGGGTACTACAAAGATATAAAAAATCTGCTTACGTTCGAGGAAAAAAGATCAACCACTGATGCGCCAGTTTCCGATGAAAAGCTATCGGACATTCTTACACCCGCCGATGGGTATGCATATGGAATCGAAATTTTTGGACAAAAAATGAATGGTAAGCTTACGGGCTGGTTAGCCTATACTTTCTCTATTTCCCGAAAAATCATGAATAGTATTTATACTGCAACAGAACAGGAGTATTATACAAATTGGGATCGGACCCATGCTTTTAGTGCGCTAGGAAATTATCAATTTAACCGAAAATGGGAGATGAACTGGCGCTTGGCTCTTCAATCGGGACAGGCCTTCACTCCAGTTCTGGGTTACTACATACAGCATTTTCCTGAAAGTCCCGATGAAACGTTTAGAACCATACCTGGAACAAGAAATTCCGGACGGTATAAACCATACAGCAGGCTTGACTTGGGATTTGTTTATCATGCGAAGCTCCGCAATATGAATTTTGATATTTTCCTACAGATAATTAATGCGCTGAATGCGGAAAATATCTTTCGTAAATCATATAGTGTTGGGAATTCCTACAATGGACTGGATGATGATGGTGATTGGGTGGAAAAAGAACATGATACGAATGGTAATGGTAAACCGGACGTAGGCGAGCCAAATGTGGATGAATTGGATGAGAGTCGTATTAAGGAAAATGATATAAGCTTATTTCCCATCATTCCTACGATTGGCTTTTCATGGGGGTTTTAATTATGAAATCCAAACACTATAATAACAGCATACTCATCTTTATTTTAAGTTTACTTATTGTTTCCTGCAGCTTTAATAACGAGGTCATTGAATACGAGGAAAAATTGGTGGTTTTTGCTTCAATCGTTGCAAATCTTCCTGTTATGGATACGGTGTTCGTATCACGTTCAGCGAGTTTGGATGAGAACGTAACATCAGGTTCGCTCTGGGTTGACGACGCACAAGTAAAATTAATACATGATGATTCTACTGCGACGGAACTTATTTTTTATTCTTTAGGGTCGGGCCGTTATTTCCCTGTAGATATTAATTTAATGCAAACCAACCCTGTACAGTTTGCGCTGGACATTGAAAAATGGGAAAAATTTAGGATACTGGCCGGAGAATCTTATATACTCGTTGTATCGCACGGAGAAGATTCCCTGTTTGCCATTACAGAAGTCCCAGCTTCGTTTGAAATTACCCCAGCTGAAATGGGCGACTATGAATGCCCTGATGGTCAGATTTTACCAGTAGGGAACGTTGATGTTAATAATCTGGATCATTTGCTTGATTCACTTAGCCTTACAGAATTGTCGGGGTTGCAAAATAACCCCGACAATTTTGTGGATATGTATTATATTCACGTTGATTCCATCGATTTCCGTTTTGGAGATTGTTTTACGAAGAGTTTTGCCAGTTACCCAATGTTCGGACTCGGTTTCAATGACGATTACTTCCAAACAATCCAGATCATATCTTATGCGCTCGAAGCCGATTCAATCGATCTGGAACCTTTGGTTGATAAAAATAAGAATGGCAACTTAAATGAAGAAGAATTTGCGGACTGGAACCGGAATGGCGTTCGAGACAGTTGTTATATCAACCTTATTTATAGTGATGAGAAGGGTTATTTTAACGATGACAGTTTATCTTATAACAATATTGCTCGAATTTGGAAAGAGCCAGTTCTCAGGGGAATATCAGATGGTACTTGGAAGGGAAATAGCCCCTACCGCTATAACCCTTGGCTCTGGAATATTGAAACGTCTCCAACAGTGGTTATGTGGCTGTATTTTAATTATTATGGTTATTACCTGATGACTTTCAAAGCCACCAGCGAATCTTATTTCAACTATTTCAGTGGTGACCCTGTGGGACAGAATATTTACCTTTTGCCTGATTCGAACCTGGAAGGTGGCCTAGGTGTCTTTTATAGTTCCGCATCCACATCATTTTTAGTATATGTGGATAGATATGATGATTAATAAAATCTAAATATCCCAGATATGGACAAGTTCACCGCCTAAGTAACCGGTGATTAAAACACTTGTAAAGATCAACGTTAGGAATGCTAGGAAAAGTCTCTGAACCTGCGGGTTTACTTTTCCTTTTAAAGTAAAATAAATCCATAGAGCAGTTAAGATTAGTACTCCCCAAGTCGTAATATTTGCAAAAAGTTCGTGGTTCTCCAACGTTTCATGGGCTCCATCAGAAATCTTACCTAAACTTTCTTCTGCTCTTTCGCCGGATAAAATGGCTGGCACTGTAGACAATGCCGCTGGCACCAAGACCCACAAATTTAAATATTTGGGGACAATATCCGGTTTAATCACAGTAATGATCTGAAAAACATATGCCAGAACAATTAAGGCGATTGGAAAATGAACAATCGTAGGATGGAGTTCAATATGCATAAAAATAATTACTCTAAAACAGAAAACCGTGCAATTACAATAGTTGGAGTAGCCCGTAGGAGAATCGAACTCCTGTTGCCAGGATGAAAACCTGGAGTCCTAACCACTAGACGAACGGGCCAAATTACTTCAAAAATCGGCGGAAAATTTATTGATTGGCTCGAGCGACAACCAACCTTTTTTTAGTCGCTTTGTTCTTCAGAGCTGGCTTTATCCAAAACATCAAGCAATTGGCCGTTTTGATGAAGTTCCATCGTGATGTCCGCCCCGCCGACTAGTTCACCATTCACGAATAGCTGGGGAATAGTTGGCCAGTTGGAATGCTCGCTGAGTTTGACGCGAATCATAGGGTCTTCCAATATGTTGACGTCTTTGTAGGCAACGCCATAATGATTCAAAATTTGAACCACCGTATTGGAAAAACCGCACATGGGCATTTCCTTTGTCCCCTTCATATACAGCATGATCGAGTTAGACTCGATGTCTGATTTGATCTGTTCTGTTAAGTCCATTTATACCTCTCTATTAGTTAATGTTTAGCCATCTTTATTCCTTTGTAGCCACAAGATTTACATGAATAATGTTTCACGTCCACATAATAAAACATGCTGGTCATACGCTGTCCAGAGGTTTTTTCAATTCGATGTATATGACTTCTGCACTCCGGACATTCTTTAAGTGAAGAAAATCGTTCAATCATCCGTTCTCGCCAGCGATTGGCGATGAGAAATATGGCAAAAAAGATAAGGGAAATACCGACCAAATCCGACGTTTCAAATTCTCCAACCACGTAAAATATGCCATCACGAAAGGATTGGATAAATTTTTCGATGAAAAAAAAGATAGTCCGAATCATATTATAGATATAGGCTTTGATTTCCAGGTCTTCAACAAGAAGAAATATTCCCAATCCCAACAGGAACACAACCATTATTTCAAAATTGTATTCCTCATAGAAGGGTTTTCGATATTTTTTTGGTATTCCCTTTCGTTTTTTCTGCGCCATTGTATTCATATATTTTCCTAAGAAAATTAAGGATATTCATTGATCATGTCACAAATATTAAGTTAGTCAATCAAAAAATATCAGCTATAGAACATTGTGCCAATTCATTACTTCCCATTAAACTCGCCACCAAATTATTGGGAATAAGCAAATGAAACTCATATCATGGAATGTAAACGGTGTTAGGGCTGCCGTCAAAAAAGGCCTGTTGGATTGGTTGGAATCTGAAAAACCGGATATTTTATGCCTACAGGAAACGAAAGCACATAAAGAACAGCTGACGTCTGAAATACTGGAAGATCACGGTTATCACACCTATTGGCATTCCGGTGAAAAAAAAGGATATAGTGGAGTAGCGACCTTTAGTAGGGAAGAACCCTTGTACGTCCAGGAAGGATTGGGGATTGAGAAATACGATATTGAAGGCAGGGTATTATTAACCGAGCATGAAAATTTTCTCTTATATAACATATATTTCCCAAACGGACAAAAAGATGAAATGCGGCTTCAATATAAATTGGATTTCTACGATGATTTATTGCCCATTATCAACGAACAAGTTGAATCAGGACACAATGTTATTGTTACAGGTGATTGGAACACGGCGCATCATCCCATAGATTTGGCTCGCCCTAAGGAAAATGTAAAAACATCCGGATTCATGCCCGTTGAACGGGAAAAACTAGACATTTATATGGAGAATGGTTGGGTGGACACCTTTCGGATGTTTCATGATGAAGGTGACCGATATTCCTGGTGGTCATATCGGTTTGGCGTACGGGAACGAAACGTGGGCTGGCGGATAGATTATTTTTTTGTTAGTGAAAGTATGGCGGACTTATGTCTTGATGCGGATATTCATCATGATATATTAGGTTCGGATCATTGTCCAGTTTCTCTATTATTGGATCATTAATTGGTTTCAGTTGATGAGATCAATTATTATGGAATCGGCAAATGCCATACCGCTTTTTGTTAAATGAACTCGATTTTTTTTCATTAAGATACAACCATTCCATTTTTTCATTGTATGGAATATTTTTTGTTGAAATGAATCAATAAATTCTTTCGGAATTTGATTCAAATTGATTCCTTCCCTCATCCTCAACCCAAACCCGATCATCTCATTGATAAGCTCTGTTTTATTGAGAGTTTCATTGTTTGAAATGGGAGTGACGCCCTTTTCGATTTGTTTCAGATAATGATCCAATGATCGAGAATTATTCCAACGATTTTGTCCATCAAAACCATGTGCGGAAGGTCCAAAAGCCAAGTAAGGTTGAATTCGCCAGTAATGGAGATTATGTTCACATTCAAAACCGGTTTTGGAAAAATTAGAAATTTCATAAGCTGAATAGCCACCAGTTTCAAGGAATCCATGAGTCTCCAAAAACCAGTCTCCCATCGTTTTCTCCGGTGGCATTATGAGGTCTTCATTATGTACCAATTGATAAAGTTCCGTCCCTTTTTCAACCGTAAGCATATAGGCGGAAATATGTTCCGGTTGGAGATCCATGATACGCTTTAAGTCTCTAATCCACATTTTTCTGGATTGTTCTGGAATGCCGTAGATAAGATCACAATTTATATTGTTAAATCCTGCGGATCTTGCATGATCATATGTTTCAAAAACCTGACTCACAGTATGGATTCGAGTCAGAAATTTCAACAAATCCGGTTCCAGAGATTGCACCCCCATGGATAAACGATTAATCCCCAAACGGGTGAAATCCTTGAGCTTCTCGAAAGGTGCCTCACCCGGATTGACTTCAATCGTAATCTCCGTTATCTTTTTTAAATCATACTTTTGATCTAAAGCATTTAAAATTGATTCAATGGAGTTTGCCTCAAGTAAGCTGGGCGTACCTCCACCGATGAAAATAGTGTCAAAAGCCAAATCGCTAACGTCGACATTGCAACGATTGATTTCGTTTGTTATTGCTTTAACAAAACGGTGTATTTCAGTATTTCGATCAGCAATGGAATAGAAATCACAATACATGCATTTCACTGCACAAAATGGGATATGGATGTAAATCCCTGCGGGAATCATTGTAAAATTTACCGCCTAGTTTCCCCAAAGTTTTTTATCAATCTTTTCATGCGAATTATTTAGATTGCCTCCTAAAATTTCAAGTATGGAATTCAAAACAAAAATCGTGGAGACTGAAGAAGAATACCTAGCCTGTTTGAGCATCCGGGAACGTGTATTTATAAGAGAACAAAAAGTACCCCAGGAGATTGAAGTTGGTCTATACGAAAAAGAAGCCATTTATGTATTAACCACTCGTGGTGAAATTCCCGTTGGATGCGCCAGGTGGCGAAGAACGAGTCAAGGCGTAAAACTGGAACGTTTCGCCGTTTTGAAGAATGAACGAAAACATGGTATAGGCACATTGTTGGTCAATTTTATTTTAGATAAATTGGATCCTCTTGACCATATCTATTTGCATGCCCAGGAACATGTGGTAACTTTTTATGAAAAATGTGGATTTAAAGTCGTTGGAAATCGTTTTATTGAAGCGGGTATTCCTCATTTGAAAATGGTTTTCTTTCAATAAGTTTAAAATATGTCACACAATATATATATACGTCTCTGGAACCTGATTCTTCCATACTGGCCCGTTCTTTTGGTTTCAACAATATCAGCGCTGATATATGTGGTTTTCAACAGTCTTTCCATTTGGTTAACGGCTTCTCTTATCAACAACATTTTAACGGATTTTAACCAGTTACTACAAAACCATAGGGCTTTATCCAATGAGATTATTAGCGTGAATGATCAATTAAAATATTGGACAAACGAATTTATTCTTCGTGATACGCCCCTTGAAACTGTGAAAATATTGTGTATCACGATATTGGCTGTCTTTGTAATAAAAAATATTTTTCTTTATGTAAAAAATATATGTCTGACTTATATCCAGTTTAATTTGATAACTAAGATCCGGAATGACCTCTATAATCATTTCCATAATCTTTCTTTATCTTTTTTTGATCGGACAAAAAGTGGTGAATTGACGTCCATAGTTGTAACAGACGTTTCGAATATGCGGGTAGCATTGGGCACCAGTTTCCATAAGCTATTTGTGGAACCCATTAACATTTTAATGTTTATTTTTCTTTTATTTGTAATTAATACGAAACTGGCACTTTATGCCACGGCTATTGTTCCCATTACAGCAATGATTATTTTTTGGATCGGACGAAGTATCAGAAGGAAATCTAGAAGGACGGCAAGACAGATCGCTGGGATTATGGGTATTATTACGGAGATTCTGAATTCTATCCGAATTGTAAAAGCATTTGGGGCAGAAGATAATGAGAGGAGACGGTTTAGAAAGGAACAGGACCGTTATTATAACCTCATTTCAAAGCGAGCAAAATTGCGTTTGACAACATCGCCCATCACCGAAACCATCGGCGCTATAATTGGTGTTTCACTATTATGGATCGGGGGCGTGGATGTATTGGTTACAGGCGCCATGAGTTCTGAAGATTTTATCCGGTTTATTTTAATCCTATTCAGTTTACTTGGTCCGGTCCGATTATTGAGCAATGTAAGTGTTAATCTTCAAAAGGGTGTTGCTTCTGCGGAGAGGGTTTTTAATATATTAGACACCCCTCCTGATATTGTTGACAAGTCAGATGCAAAAGATCTACAAGATTTTTCTGAAAAAATTGAATTTCATAATGTGGGATTTAATTATGATGAAGGTGGCAAAGTATTATCAGATGTTTCATTTTCTATACATAAAGGGAATATTGTTGCCATTGTTGGACCAAGTGGCGCTGGAAAATCAACTGTTGCTGATTTGATTCCGAGATTCTATGAGGTCAAAGAGGGGGCTATTAAAATCGATGATCAGGATATCCGCGATGTGACTCTAGTCTCACTGAGAGATAAAATGGGTATCGTAGCTCAGGAGACGATCTTATTTGATGAAACAATTGAATTCAATATTACCTATGGTGTTGCTGATTATACGGAAGAAGACTTGATTACCTCTTCAAAAGCAGCCAATGCCTATGAATTTATCTTGGATCAACCGGATGGTTTTAAAACCATTATAGGAGAAAAAGGGATCAAACTTTCCGGAGGTCAAAGACAAAGGTTGGCTATTGCTCGTGCTATTTTACGAAATCCACCTATTCTTATTTTGGATGAGGCTACGTCATCATTGGATGCAGAATCAGAACGACAAGTACAGGAAGCTCTAGAACATTTGATGATTGACCGCACTACTTTAGTGATCGCTCATCGCTTGTCGACGGTTGCAAAGGCAGATAAAATTGTTGTCCTTGATAAAGGTGAGATTACAGAAGAGGGGACACATGCAGAATTAATCTTACACGACGGATTATACAGCAATCTGTACAATATACAGTTTAGTTAATATTCTCGGAATTTGATTCCTATCTATAGATGGATATTTTACGTCAATTAAAAACAAATCTCTTTTCAACTACAGTAAAATTATTGAAAAATAACAACATCCCTTTTTGGCTGGATACCAATACTTTATTGGCACTCATGGGAAAGAAAATGGAGTTATCTTTATTAAATTTTAAGAATGTACGATTGAGCATTTCCGGCGAGTATTTTTCTCAATTATTGATAGTATTGAAGCAATTAGGTTTCGCCTATCGATTTTATTCAATGCCGAATAAATCAGGACGGCAATGGATAGAAAATGAATATTGCCGTCTTGCCGTGTTAAGCCGTTTTAAGCATAAGGTTAAAGCTTTCAAAATTTATATTACGCCTAAATATAAAATACGTAATCATTATCGGTGGGTGGACAAACGCAGTTGTAAAGAAATCGACGGTAAGTATTATGATCAATTGGAAGAAATTAATATTTATGATCAATCATTTCCTGTCCCACACCGGACTGAAGAATATTTAAAGGTTCGTTTTGGGGAAAATTGGAAAAATCCAAACCTAAAATGGATTGCAAGTATTGATG
>CAYNPR010000048.1:0-9496 GCA_964399115.1 uncultured bacterium
GTAAGGAAACCGTGTTTCTTGTGATCCCTGACTGTGATATTGTAATACTTATATTCGCCGTTTTCGCAGTTGAATTCTTCCGACAGATCGATTTTATCATGGACCAATGCGGCGACTGCTGGAATCAATTTAAAGGTTGAACCTGGCTCAAACTGGTCTGTAATTGCTCGAACCCGATGCAAATCTGGTGGTGTGTTGGAGTATTTATTATTGTCGAATCCGGGTGTGGATGTCATAGCCAGAATTTCACCCGTCTGAGGATTCATGATAATTCCAGTGGCGGAAATTGCTTGTGTTTCGGTTTGTCGTCGGATGAGTTCCGCCTCGAGAATGGATTGATATTCCAAGTCTATGGTAAGTTGTATGTTGGCTCCATCCGTTGGCATTTGGAAGGGAAGTCCGCTCTTATGTTGAATTTTCCCACTCCAGCCTTTCGTTTTCAAGACCCACCCAGGTGTGCCGGTTAAAAAATGGTTATAATCATTTTCAATTCCAGATATTCCATCATCATCCACATCTGTAAATCCAAGTATTTGAGCACCGACCTGATTATGGGGATAATAGCGTCTGTATTTTCTTTCAATGGTGAGTCCTTCAAATGAGAAGGTTTCAAGACTGCCTAGGGTTTGGCGCTGAAGGTTCCGTTCCAGGTAAACGAAATTTGAATTTGAGTTCAACTTATTCAAATAATATTCAGGCGTTTTTCCTGTTCTTTCACTGATACTTTTGGCCAAATCTATCCCATCAAGGATCTTGGATGGGTTAGCAGACAAAGTATAATGAACAATATTTCGCGTCAGAGGACGATTTTGTCTGTCAAAGATATTCCCGCGGTTTGCAGGAAGAAACTGTTTCCGTTGAGCTTGCTTTATAACGATGGACTGGTATTGTTCTCTTTTTAAAACCTGTATTTGAAATAACCGTACGCATAGGCCAGCCCAGGACAGGATAATGGCACATGCCAAGACTCTAATACGTGTTCTATATTTCAAATAGGTTCTTGTCACAAGTTTTTCATTAATAGGGGATCAATCGTTATTTGAAGTGTTTCAGGTTGTGTGAAAACCATATCCAATTCATTGCGAGCTCTTTTTGCAATAACGTCTGCCCGGCTCAAAGATTCAATATTGCTCTGTAATTCGCGAACTTCGTTTTGCAATTCTTGAAGAGTGGAATTTTGAATTTCAATCACAAGTAGCGTTTCATCTATTTCCGTATAAACCCACAAGTAAATGATTAGGCAGGAAATAATACTCAGTGTGGAAATAAAAAAAACCAAACTCTGAATGAGGTCGCGTCGTCGCTTTGAAATTCTTTTTCTCGCCATTAGTAAATCCTCTCGGCCGCACGAAGTTTTGCACTTCTGGATTTTCTGTTTTTATTCATTTCTTTTTCCGAAGGTATCAATGGTTTTTTAGTCAGAATGGAGAGGTAGCCTTCCTTGGCAAGACTTTTAAAATTGTGTTTTACGAGCCGATCCTCGAGCGAATGGAAACTGATAATTGCAATTCGCCCACCCAAGGCGAGTCGATTTATGAAATTTGATAAAAAATATTCTAGCCTATCAAGTTCATCATTAACTTTGATCCGAATAGCTTGAAATACTCGAGAGAAGGTTCGATCTCGGTGATTTGGTGGAGTACGGCTACGAATGGCATTCACAAGGTCGGAAACGGATTGTAATGGGCGTTGGCTTTCAATACTTCTTGCAATGGACCTGGAACGCCTTTCTTCTCCAAAATTGTATATCACGTCTGCTAATTCTTTTACAGGAAGATTATTCACAATATCGGCAGCTGTCCTTTTTTGACTCTGATCGAAACGCATATCCAATTCACCATCACGTGAAAAAGAGAAACCTCGTTCGTACGAATCCAACTGTAGAGAAGAGAAGCCTAGATCGAGAATTAATCCGTTCACTTCCTGGATTTCCAATTGATCCAGGATGGATTCAATATTGTGGTAAGAGTCGTGAAAAAGTGAGACGGTGGTTGGTGAAGAGGACAGATGTTGTTTGCAAATGGATAATGCATCTTCATCCTTGTCAATTCCGATGAAATGTCCCTTGTGTGAAAGTTGGTTGGTGATAAGGGTGGCGTGCCCTCCAAGACCGACAGTTCCGTCCAGATAAACTCCGTCGGCAGAAATATTTAGATAGGATAAAACCTCCAATGGCATCACAGGAACGTGAATAGGCGCTCCTTGTGATTGTTCTGGGTGCATTAGAGAATGATTTTGTCAGCCAAGTCATCATAAGCCGCTGGATCTATTTTAATATTTTCTAGATCAACTTCCTTCAAGCGATCTGGGTTCCAGATCTCCATTTTATTGACCATTCCGATAATTAATAATTCCTTATCCAATCCTGCATATTCAATAAGGGACGGAGTCAAAATGATCCGTCCCTGTTTATCGTATGTAGAAGGGGAAGCGTACCGTGCAGTATTACGCACGAACGATCTGTGAATTTTTGAAAGGGAAGAAAGGTTTCGAAGATTGTTTTCAATCATTTTCCATTGCGTTAGGGGATAAATCCAAATACAGCTATCCATTCCGCGAGTTATCACGAATGTATTTTCATTATCTTCAGATAAGGATTGTCTGAATTTGGCGGGGATATTCACACGCCCTTTAGTGTCTAGCGAGTAAGAGTATTCGCCAATAAAAGTATTATTAGTCAATGTCACGATTTAATAGGGATAGTTACCCACAACTACCCATAATCTTACCCATCCAATAAAATAATGTCAATAATTAATCAGATATTTTATAAAATAAATTTAGATCTGTCTTCGGAATGAAATTCCGGTGGTGAAAAGTGGGGAATTTGTAAGTGATTATTACCTCAGTGGTTTATACCACTGGACAATCATCGTAGGGGGATTTGGTTTGAGCGTAAGTTTAAGTGGGTGCTCGTAATTTGAGATATTTTGAAGAGAATGAGCATTGATATATATGGAGAGACCTTTCGTATCAGTGAACAGAAAATCAGTATTATTTTCTATTCCCTCAAAATCATATTCATCATTGGCTTGCAGAAATTTAGACCTGATTTCAGCGGAATCAAGACGGATTGTAAATGCAATCTGATCCATTGTGATTAGTTTAACGTAAAAGGGAGGAGCTACTGGCAAAAGTCTTTGATCGTTTTTATCTAGCATAAAATCCGTTAAAAGTTGTATTTCGCTTATAGCTTGGACTCGTTGAGTGAGGATTGGAACATTATCTGTCGCCATAGCAGTGTCGTCTTCTTTAAAAATTTTCTGGAAAACAATAATTGCAAAAATAAATACGATTAATAAAATGCCACCTTTGGTCATGTCATGTCGAAGTTTTTTATCAGAAGAGGAAAAAAATTCCTGATCATCTGCATCTATTTCATCTTTAGCAATAATATCATCTTCTTGGTTATCAGAAACTGATGGTGATAGTTGGACATGCGGACGGTTGGTTCCCAAGAACGAATCCAATTGTTCAAGGGCTCTTTGAGAATTCCCACCAATTTCTTCGGTGTAAGCTCGTAAGAAAAGTCTCACATATGGTACCGGAAGTATTTCAAAATTTCCGTTTTCAATTCCATTCAGATACTTGATATTGATCTTGGTTCTATCATGGATTTCCTCCAGTGAAATACCACGGGAATCTCTAAGTTCTTTAAGTTCTTTGTAAAATAGTGCCATAGATTAAAAGCGGTAGGTGAAATTACATGTTCTGATTTGGATGGAAAAAGTTTATTCCTCCAAATTGGGTTGTTGCCTTAATTTTTTCTTTTCACTTAGTTTTTTCTTACTCGATATCCGTTTTTCAACTGCTTGTTGAGGCGTTTGTGTTTTTTTACGATGTTTCGGTCTAATACTGGATTTATTAAAAAGCTGGATCAATCTATTGAGCGCATCCGCTTTGTTGCGAGCCTGTGAACGATACTTTTGAGCTTTGAGCCTAACGAGTCCTTCTTTTGAAAAAAGCCCGCCGCATTCATTCTTCAATTGAGTCATGAACCAGTCTGGGTAATTGTGATTGGTAACGTCGTATTGCAGTATGACCGCAGTTGAAGTTTTGTTGACGTGTTGCCCTCCAGGTCCAGAGGCACGCACGTACTGGTACTTGATTTGTTCCTCATGAATAGCGATGTTTTCAGTAATTTTTATCATTGGGAGTTAAGAGATTCTGAAATAGCTCTGTAATGGTGATAAAATGCGGAAAGAGGGAATCCCATCACATTGTAAAAACATCCTTTTATTTGATGAACGTTTACGGAAAACCAATCCTGAATACCATAGCTACCTGCTTTATCAATTGGATTATAAGTCTTTATATAGTAATTAATATCACTATCACTTAAAGTATTAAATGAAACGAAGGTGCATTCGTTAAAGGTTTGGTCAACTTCGTATTTTTCACTATAAATCGAAACGCCGGTGATAACATTATGTGTATTGCCGGAAAGTGATTTCAACATTACAAAACTTTCCTTTTCATCTACGGGCTTCCCTAAAATTTTTCCTTCCAAGACTACAATTGTATCGGCACCCACCACCAGAGAATCAGGATGACTCTTGGCAATGTTTTTGGCTTTTTCCCGTGCCCAATGTTCCGTAAATACTGCTGGTTTAAGATCCAAAGAAAAATCCTCCTTAACTGAACTGGGTTGAACTGAAAACTCCACACCTATTTGGTTAAGAAGTTGCTTTCGTCGAGGTGACTTGGAGGCTAGGATGATCGGGATCAGTCTCATTTCATCCATTTATCGGAATTTTGCACACCGTCCTATATAAGTTTCCGTTGCACTCTCACCAGAGGCTTTTAACCGATACAGATAAACTCCGTTTGCAATCAATCCGCCAAATGCGTCCTTACCATTCCAATCGATGGTATGGTAACCTGGCTCGCGATTCAACTCCTCAAAAGTTTTTATTTGTTTACCGCCCAAAGTGTACACATCCAATTGAACGTCTGCTGATTGTGTGATCTCATATGTAAACTGTGTAAAGGTAGAAAATGGATTCGGAAAATTATAGCTATTATAAATTCTCAGCTCTGTAGCCGGGGAACGGAACAGTTGGATTACCTTTTCTGTCGGATTATTGGCATTGTCCCAAGCTTTCACGTTGACGTTAATGTTTTCACCATTGGATACTGTGTATTCTATTGTGCCGGTGGTAATGCTGTTTGGCGTGTAATAAAAGAAGTCCGTCAATTTTTCAATTGATCCTGTAGACTGATCAGTGACTTCAATCTCATGTCCGATTTCATTTGTGACGTTAATTCCCAAAGGATCGGAAAGTCGGATAACCAAATCTTCGTCTTCAGGGAAATGATCACCCGTTTCCAGGATTTTTCCAGAGATAGTTTCAAATGAAATTTGCGGACCGTACGCATCTGTAGTCCCTTCACCACCCACCAATTGAATTCCACCAATAACTCCCACCGCATCCTGATCGTCATCATGTAGATAAACCATGAGCTTGGCTGAATCATCGGAATAGGAAATGTCCAGAGGAACCCGAACCTCGCCAGAATAATTCCCACTGCCAAACGTAAATTGTCCCCGAAAAAGTGTAGCCCCAGGGAGCGTGTAAGATAAAGAATGAGTTTCGGATGAGATATCATATTCGCGGGTAATGTTTCTGGTGGCATCCATCAACGTAATGTACCCTTGCCCAGAAACGCTAAACAAGGATTGGGTCCCGGTAAAGGTTGCAGTTTCCAACGTTCTTAGCGTATTAGGCAAAATTTCAGTAATAACAGTTTGCTCCTTGGGCATGGGAAGCTGCATAGCCGGGTCACCGAATAAATGAAAATATTCACTCTCGCTTGTACCATCTTTAATGTTTTTTAGAATAACTCCAATCGGGTCATCGGTTATTTGATCATCTTCAAACATTTTTTCAAAAATGTCTTGGGTATATCGCTCATTTCCAGTAACGGAAATTTTCCGTGTTGTGGAGATCACCATGGATGCTGCATTCATGGGTTCTCGAATCAATTCTTCAGCAAAGGATTCCGTCAATGGATCGTCAAAGTGGCCGAACGAACAGGTCCCCACAATCCAAAGTGGCAATTTTGAACCCGTATTGATACTGTTGATGTCCCCGCGGTCAAGGGATAAAAGTTTTTCTTGAGCCAATTGATACGGTGATCCATGTCCAATATATGAAATAATCGCCGTTCCTGAATTCAGTATATTGAAAAGAGCTTCCGTCGCATCTGGTTTAATCACACCATAGGCTGAGGCATTGCTTACTTCAGGGAATTCCATCATGTAAAGTTTGTCGGCAAAAATTGAAGACGGAACCAATTCAGCCAATTCATCTGAATTTTGGGTGTGGGACTTTCCTGTGGCAATTGATCCATGGTTCGGTTCAGGTCGTGCCGCATCGTCCGCTACCAGTGTCAATCGCTGACGCCAGGGGCCGAATTCAGTATTCGTTTCAATATGAATGACTTTTTCCACGAAATCTTCAACTTCGTTCTCATTTTTTGCCGGGAATCGTCCCACCGCGATTTCAGGTTCGTCTCCATTGATTGTAGCAAAACGGTCATCAGTGGCATATGTTCCCCCTGTTTGAATCTGAATGGTGGGCACTACAATGGAAGAATTGCCTGTGATATTTCTGTAATCATATCCACCGTCACCAAGGAGAAGCAAACAATTCGGCTGTGGGGTTTGCCAGTTTTCCTGTGTCCATTGAATGCAACTTCGAATCGCCATGGGGTCTTCATTCCCAGCAGAAAATTCTGCATAAACCGTTTCAAGGCTGGCAAATACTGCAGGCGATCTCAATTGAATAAGATCTGTTGCAGCAGATCTAAATTGTTCGGGTCCAACCACCAAGTATTCCACCTGAACGTCAGTTCGCCTGAGACTATTGAAAACCTGAGTTTCCTTTAAAACGAGATTCGAAACTGTTGGAAGGTTTTCCTTATCAAAGACAACGTATCGACCTAGGGAGTTGCTTGGGATGGTTGTGTTTGCGTATCCGGATCCGATTATTTCGAGGGACTTTGGATTTTCCAAGTCTGTAATGTCCCAGAGTAATTCACTGCTTGATGGATTGCTTGAAAAATTGAACCGTAGATCCTGTCCGATAAGAGGCGAGGTAAATTCATAAGTGTTGGAAAAATGGAGTTCCCGTCCATAATGGATCTCGAAAGAATCCAAATAAGGCGATGAATTTCCATCTGACGATGAATTTTTTAAATAAAAAATATTGGCGCCATCGTTTAAGGTAACGTCTGGAGAATCATCCACAATTGATCTGGTACTAGTGGACCAACTGGTTGTCGAACCGATCTGGACACCGTTTAAGCTGCCGTGATGGAGTGAAATCGTGTGATTCGCGTTGGATGTTTCAGAAAGAGAATGGCCTAACAAGTGGGCTTTAACAGAAACGTCTACACCGGATTTTGGTGAAGGCAATGATGTGATGATAGCCTGGGATCCGCCAGCTAAGACAGGGCTTCCAACCCATCGAGTGCCAGAGGCTTCCAGATTGATCAAGTCTGTTTCATGGTGAAAGGATGAGATGCCATATTCCATGAGGGTACCCGTGGTAGGCTGGTCGGCAGGATCAATTCGTCTCCCCCGGACTTCCACATCATCAGGAATGAGGAGCCAACATGAATTCTCAGTGAAATAGACATTCTGGTGCCACTCTACATTGCTGCCAATCACATCGAATCCCGAAGAACCTCGACCGTAAAAGATGATTTTGTCACTCGAATCAAATGAACCATCATTTTCGCCGTCAACCATAATGCCGATTTCCATGAGGTTCTCTGGGATGGTTTGATTTATTGCCTGTGTCCGCGCTCGTCCCAATTCGTTACTCATAAAAATTGAGAATGATCGGGGATCCACCAAAGACAGATCATCAATAATGGACGACAATGATTCATAAGTAATGGATGTCATGCCGTCATCATCAATTAAAAAGTTCACCCATCGGCCTATGGGATATTCCGTTATTCGTCTGGCTTGCCTTTGATCCATTTTTATCCAATGTTGTGCGGTATTCCAATTGATGATATTATTTTTCAACAAAAGTGATTCCGATTTATTGGGTTGACGATATGATTGCCGTTGTCCGTCGAAACGAATCGTTACCAGAATTGTTTTGAAATATTCCTCTGAATTTGCCAGTGGAGAAATTCGGAGAGTCCCCGTTTCAAGATTTTGCATTTCCTGTTGGTTGGACCATTCAAAACTCTGTGCCGTCGACTGCATCGACGTAAATGGAACAGGTGATTTGTTTTGGAATAGTACGTTCGTTTCCGGAAGTTGTGAAGATGGAAGACCAAGCTTGATTCTAGTGGGAAATAGATTCGCTTCCGTTACGGCATATATATTAATCCGGATTACGAATTCATTTGGATTGTCTTTCAAAATAGTTTTTGTTACAGATGCAAAAAGGGGCAATACCCAAAGAATAAGGTATGTGAAATGGCGAAACATGGCCGAAAAATTACTGAATGAGTGTATCAACTGCATTGGAAAGTATCTATGAACCCAATAAATTTTAATCTTGTTTTATAATGGAAATATCCGTTTTCAGTTCCTGAGAATCTCAATTATCAATTGGAGAAAAAAATTATGTTTGATTTGAGTATGGTACGAAGTGTCTATTCTCGAATTCAGAACAGGATGGCAAAAGTGCGCTCAGTCCTGAACCGCCCCATGACTCTGACCGAAAAAATCCTTTATACGCATTTGATTGATGAGGACCTTTCCAGCTCTTTTCTGCGGGGTGAATCCTACGTGGAATTTTCACCGGACCGAGTCGCCATGCAGGATGCGACTGCGCAAATGGCTTTGCTTCAGTTTATGATGGCTGAGAAAGACAAAGTTGCCGTGCCCTCGACTGTCCATTGCGACCACTTGATCCAGGCAATGGAGCATGCAGACACTGACCTAGCACGAGCCAAGGACATAAACGGCGAGGTGTATGATTTTCTCGAATCCGTTTCGAATAAATATGGAATTGGATTTTGGAAACCAGGGGCCGGGATCATTCATCAGGTTGTGTTGGAGAATTATGCCTTCCCCGGTGGAATGATGATCGGAACTGATAGCCATACCGTAAATGCCGGTGGATTGGGAATGGTTGCCATTGGTGTTGGCGGTGCAGATGCGGTTGACGTTATGGCAGGCATGCCTTGGGAATTGAAATTTCCAAAATTGATTGGAGTAAAACTTACGGGTGAATTAAGTGGATGGACTTCACCAAAGGATGTGATATTAAAATTAGCGGGAATTCTGACCGTTAAAGGCGGTACCGATGCTATAGTTGAATATTTTGGTTCCGGGGCAGATAATATGTCCTGCACCGGGAAAGGCACCATTTGTAATATGGGTGCGGAGGTTGGCGCCACGACGTCCATTTTTGGCTATGATGAAAATATGGCTAAATATCTTCGTGCCACTGGACGAGAAGAAGTGGCAGGGCTTGCAGATGAAATAAAAAATGACCTCCGGGCAGATGATGAGGTTTTAATA
>CAYNPR010000049.1:0-9425 GCA_964399115.1 uncultured bacterium
AACTGGGATATTTCCAGGTGATGGCTGAGCCAGTCTCTACCTGGGTCCAGGAGATGTGGGAGTTTTCCTCCAGGCAGGTGCCCCGCTTGGTCACAAAATTATAGATGCCGCCAGCCCCGGTTTCCGGATGGCCCGGGTACCAGTTTTGAACGGTAGAATATTTGATGGTAGCATCCCTGTGGGCCACTAATTCCACAACGGCTGCATGGAGCTGGTTTTCATCGCGCATGGGGGCGGTGCAGCCTTCCAGGTAACTAACATGGCTGCCTTCTTCGGCTATGATGAGGGTGCGTTCAAATTGTCCCGTGTTGGCTTCATTGATCCGGAAATAGGTAGAGAGTTCCATGGGACAGCGAACGCCTTTTGGGATATACACAAAAGACCCGTCACTAAAAACCGCTGAATTCAAGGTTGCAAAATAATTATCCGTATAGGGAACAACAGATCCCAAATATTTTTTTATAAGGTCAGGATGATTTTTAACCGCTTCGGAAAAACTGCAAAAAATAACACCTGCTTTTTTCAATTCTTCTCTAAAAGTCGTGGTAACGGACACACTGTCAAAAACCGCATCCACAGCTACACCACTGAGCATCTTTTGTTCCTCCAAAGGGATGCCCAATTTATCGTAAGTCGCCAATAATTCAGGGTCCACTTCATCCAGGCTGGCAAGTTCCTTTTTCTTTGGCGCGGAAAAATAACTGATGGCCTGGTAATCAATTTCTGGATAGGTCACATTTGGCCATTTCGGCTCTTCCATGTTCAGCCAGTGATTGTAAGCTTTTAGCCGCCACTCAAGCAGCCATTCAGGCTCTTCTTTTTTGGTAGAGATAGTACGGATGGTATTTTCGTCCAGGCCGGGAGGGAGGGTTTCAGATTCAATGTCTGTCACAAACCCGAATTCGTACTCCTTCTGAAGATTAGAGTCAATGATCTGTTGTTCGTTGGGCATTACAGTCTGGTTTTCTATTTTAGATTTTGGACGGATATTCAGGCGGAAAAGCTCGTACCACAGCCGCAGGTACGATCAGCATTGGGATTTTTAATCTGGAATCCGCCATTGAGCAGATCGTCAGAATAATCCACTTCAATATCTTTCAGATAAAGCCAGCTTTTCAAGTCGCAGACTATTTTGAGCCCATTGGATTCAAACACCTTATCGAATTCACTCTGCTGGTCATCGAAATCCATTTTGTAGGTCATCCCGGAACAGCCGCCACCTTCTACGGACATGCGTAGAATTTGGTTTTCATCGCCAGCGGATTTCATGGCTGTTTTCAGTTGTTGTACCGCTTTTCCCGTCACTGTAATGGTGGCATTCTGAAAATCCTGCTGCTGGTCTGTGATGTTTTTTTGTGCTTCGCCCATTTTATTCCCACTCCTTATCAATTTTTGGTTCATTTATTGGAACCGGTGTTGGATCAAAACCAAGTTTTTGCCTGGCCTCATCACTCATCATTTCTGGATCCCAAGGAGGATCAAAAGTGACTTCAACTGATGTTTCATCTACCTTGTCAAGATTCGTAACCTTTGTTTTGATGTCTTCAGCCATGTGTTCGCCCATACCACAGCCTGGTGTGGTAAGGGACATTGTGATGCCAACCTTAGTTCCATTAATGTTAATATCATATATGAGACCGAGATTCCAAAGGTCCACTGGTATTTCGGGATCGTAACATTGTTTTAAGACTTCGATAATTTTGTTTTTATTTATAGCCATAAATTTCACTGTGTTATTTCGCTTAGGGTCATTTTCTCAAACATGGAACGCATATTCTCGTTGATTCGTTGAATTGGTGTTCGGATATTGCAGGCAGATACAATTGTGCAATCCGAGTCAAAAAAACAATCCATCAATCCCATTGGACCTTCCATTTTTTCAAAGAAATCTCTAAGATTGATTTTTTCCAGTGGATCCTTGATTAGATACCCTCCGTGAGGACCATGAACTGCTTCTAAAATCCCTTCCCGGGACATATGCTGCATGGTTTTTGCCAAAAGTTCAACCGGAATAAAATATTTTTCAGCAATTTCCTTTGCAGATGTCAATTTACTCTTATCCTTTTCACTACGCAAATGACGGAGAGCGATTAGGGCATATTCAACTTTTCGTGTAATCTTTAACATATTTTTGTTTCCTAATTAAAATTTATTGAAATAAAATTTAGTTTAACAAGTAATATATACGACAATTTTTATCGGGTATATAATTACTTATCTATCCATTATTTAAAATAGTTCTAAATGATATAGATATGGCTCGTATTTTTTTTGGTAATCTTTCCTACCAGGAAACCTTGCCCGCCAAAATTTTCAAGAAAAGACATTGCATCTTTTCTCGGTAGGGAGACTAATAAGCCTCCTGATGTTTGCGCGTCTGCAGCCAGAAGCCGATCCACTTCCGTTAGCTGCGGATCGAATTCAGCATAATCACTGACGTATTCAAGATTCCGGCGGGAGCCACCGGCCATGATACCCGATTCAGCCAGATCTCGAACATCTGGTAATAATTCAAGATTTTTTAAATCCACCTCGGCAGAGATATTGCTCCCTTGGCACATTTCCAGCAAATGACCCAGCAACCCGTACCCAGTCACATCGGTCGCGGAATGGATATCTAATTCCGACAATAATTCAGCAGCATTTTTATTCAGCTCAGACATGGTCTGGATTGCGGCAAAAATCGTTTCTTCTGCTGCCACTCCCTTTTTGATAGCCGTGGCGATGACACCAGTACCCAAGGGTTTTGTCAGTAAAAGTACGTCTTCGGGCTGAGCCCCGGCATTGGTCCACATTTTATCTTCGTCTACTTCTCCGGTGACGACGAGGCCGTATTTAGGTTCCTTGTCGTCTATGGAATGGCCACCCACAATTGGAATACCTGCTTCGGCGGCTTTATCAGCACCGCCTTGTAATATTTCCGTTAAAATTGACTTGGGGAGCTCTTTAATGGGGAAACCCACAATATTCAGGGCGAACAGCGGTTTCCCACCCATGGCATAAATATCGGAGAGTGCATTGGCAGCGGCGATTTGACCAAATTCGTAAGGATCGTCCACCACAGGTGTAAAGAAATCCACAGTCTGAATGATCAGTTTTCCGTCATCCAGGCGCACGGCGGCGGCATCATCAGCGCCTTCGTAGCCCACAATGACGGAATCATCAGTCGGTAGATTAAGATCACCCAGAACCTGGGCCAGGTCACCAGGACCGATCTTACATGCTCAGCCGGAACCGTGACTCAAGGTGGTGAGTCTTATTTTTTTTCTTTCATCCATGGATAGAATTTAGAAAGGGAATTAACGGAAACGACCATAAAGATCGCTAAATTTTCTAGGAAAGGGAAGAGATCGGAAGAAGGATCAAGATTCGTCTTCTGCGAGGGTAATCAGACCATCTTGAGGCGTCAGGGTAAATTCCTTGCCCTTATCCGGAATCAGAGCGACGCCAAAGAATTTGTCCCTCTTCTTCTGATCGGCATGAAGCTGAACTCCCAGACAGACTTCTTTTCTTAAGTGGGCAGCCTGGACACATTCACCATAGGGGAGAGTGATGGATTCCCGGTCATCGAATGAGAAATAATAATTTGCCGGTTTGATGTACAGTTCGCTTCCTTCGGCTTGAAAAAGATCATCATAGACGTCCAGGGCCAGCGGCTCTTCTGAAACCTGAGCCATAATCTGGGAAACGAATTGGTTGGAGACCATGAAATCTTCCACACCACTGTTAAGAATAATATCAATATTTTCGCTATCCATAACCTCGGTGATCAATTTTGGCCATTTGTCCAATCCTGATTCCCGTAGGATCTGGCGGATTCGGATCAACAGTGAAATGACATAGGCATCCATTTCCTCAATACTGGATCCACCCGGTGAGAGGATCAGTAGGCTGTCAAAACTCTGAGGGTCTATAGTAGTCAAGTGAGAAAGATCATTAAGGTCCATTTGTCTTACGGCAATGTTGAGACTGGGGTACTCTTGCTGCAACTTTGTAAGATTTTCTTCCATTTCCCCAGTTTTGGTAGAATTAAAGGTAATGACGTCGGATCCCGCAGGGAGATAGCTGCAAAGTTTGTTCATGATAATGGATGTTTTAGGCGTCCAGTTCAATAAGGCCACCCTCTGGGATCGCAGGCTGGTGTCCACTTGAAGTGTATCTTTCATTTGGGGTTTGTATACCGGTTCATTAAAATAAAAGATTGTAGAGTCATCTTCGGCAAAAACAATCAGTTCATCCTCATCCGTCACCTTCGTTTCAGCCTCAGGATTTAAAATAATTTTACCTTCACCGGTATGAATGCCCATGGGCGTGCTGCTTTTAAAACGGTTGATACTTTCTCCAAAGGTCAATGGTCCGCCCCAACCCTCATCGGGCTGATAAAAATAGAATTCATTTCCATCAAAACCCACCATATCGCCATAAACCACGGAAAGTCCATTTCGGCTCAGGGCCAGTTGGGCAATCATTCTGGAAAGAACACTGACCTCGTTCAAAGCTTTCACAGTTCCGGTGGTGATATGCTCTGCCAAGTCTCGATCCCGATCGGAATGTATTTCACAGACAATGGGAGGATGTTCT
The DNA here is from genome assembly GCA_964399115.1 of uncultured bacterium. GTDB lineage: Bacteria > Fidelibacterota > Marinisomatia > Marinisomatales > UBA1611 > CAYNPR01. The sequence continues at coordinate 4,582 of CAYNPR010000049.1, forward strand.
TCTCCATCACAGACTGCAATAATGGACATGATGGATTTTAAAACCAAGGCGTCCGCAAGTTTTAATTCTTCCTCTGGCCGCCAGCTTGCGGCAGAATTCATAACAATAATGGATTTGGCACGCTCTGCCTGAACCTTCTTCAGGTTATTGATATTAGTCGTGACTCCGGAGCGGGTAATCACCCGCGTGGTCACGAAATCCAGGATATTATCGCGAATCAAGTTATCCATCTCCTCCTTGTCATTTTCCGCTAGGATGACAATGGAAGCGTCAGATTCCGATTCGTTGGCTTCAATCAATTCCCGGATCACCTCAATGATACGATCCCCAAAACCCAGAATCAGGGTGTGACCTTCTTCAATGACCAGGCTTCTACCACGGCGTAGTTCCGCCAGTTTAGATTCAAAAACACTGGTAATAAAGGCTACCATGCTCGAAAAAAGTACCAAGCCAATAAGGACACCGATAACAGACGTGAATTTAGCGGGCCAATTACTGTCTCCATCTGCCTCTGCTGCAGATCCTTCCATGACAGCCACATAAACCCGCCAGGGAATTTCCAGCCATCCGCTTAATGTTTCGTCTGGCATGAAAGAATTTGCAAGAACCCGGAACAAAACCATTATCAGGAACCCTGCGGTAAACATGAAGAGAAGAGCCAGGAAAATGGAAGCACTCCCACGAGACATGAAATTGTCGATGCGATACCGGATTCGCATGCCAAGAGGGTATGTAGATTTATCAGACATAGGGAATGTGTGTATTATTTATTGGTTCGAGAGTGGAATCTTAAAAAATTTTTACCCAAGAAAGGAAATTAATTTCTTTCTACCATCTGAATCAACTTGGTAAATTCAATGACGGAATTTCACTAAAATTTGAAAATAACAAAATCTTTTTTACAACCCCGAAAAATTTCTTCCCTTCCACAGGAATCCTAACCCACCAATTCAAAAAAGACACGCATGGGAAAAACGTTCAGAACCATAGATGAAGCCGTAATTCGGTTTGCTGGAGATTCCGGTGACGGGATGCAGTTAACCGGTGGACGTTTCACTGAAACAACCGCCATCGTGGGAAATGATTTAAGCACACTCCCAGACTTTCCGGCAGAGATACGGGCACCAGCCGGATCCTTAGCGGGTGTCAGTGCTTTCCAGATCAAATTTTCTTCCAAAAATATTCATACTCCGGGTGATAAACCTGATGTGCTTGTAGCGATGAATCCTGCTGCCCTTAAAGTGCATCAAAAAGAACTGATTCCCGGTGGGACTATGATCGTCAATACCGATGCGTTCACAAAAAAGAATCTGAAATTTGCCGGTTACGATACTAACCCCATTGAGGATGGATCCCTGGACGATTATTTTACGTTGATTCCCATCGAAATGAATAAAATGGTCACCGCAGCCTGTGAAGGCTTGGAAATGTCTCCGAAACTGGTTGGGCGTACTAAAAACCTTTTTGCATTAGGCGTTCTTTTTTACATGTACGACCGACCTTTGGATGCCACTGTAAGCTGGCTGAAGAAAAAATTTAAAGGAAAAGATGCCATAATTGAAGCCAATATTCGCGCCTTAAATACCGGTTATAATTACGGGGATACCACTGAATTATTTATGACCCGATTCAAGGTAGAAAAAGCGAATCTTCCTTCTGGAACCTATCGGAATATGAATGGCAACCTTGCTATGTCACTTGGTCTTTTGGCCGCGTCGGAAAAATCCGGATTGGATTTGTTTTACGGTGGATATCCCATCACACCCGCTAGTGACATTCTTCACACACTTGCAGCCTGGAAACACTTTGGTGTTCAAACGTTTCAGGCAGAAGATGAGATCGCTGGCATCTCCTCTGTTTTGGGTGCGGCCTTTACCGGAAAACTTGCAGTTACGGCAACATCAGGTCCGGGAATCGCATTAAAAGGTGAAGCGATGGGGTTGGGCATCATCACAGAATTGCCACTGGTGGTGATTAACGTTCAACGGGGGGGACCCAGTACGGGACTTCCCACCAAAACGGAACAATCCGATCTGAATCAGGCACTTTACGGCAGAAATGGTGAAGCACCCATGCCCGTAATAGCTGCCGCAACACCAGGTGATTGTTTCTATGCTGCTTACGACGCCTGCAGAATCGCATTAAAATACATGACACCCGTTATGCTGCTTTCAGATGGATATCTGGCCAATGGCTCCGAACCCTGGAAAATTCCAGCTATGAATGATTTAGAAGAAATTGACGTTACTTTTGCTCACGAGAAGAATAGTGATGGAGAGTTCCTCCCTTATCTTCGGGATGAAGAGACACTCTCACGCCCCTGGGCGATTCCCGGGACACCGGGACTTGAACATCGTTTAGGCGGAATTGAAAAAGCAGAAAATACTGGGCATGTTTCTTATGATCCTGAAAACCATCACAGAATGGTTGAATTAAGGCAGGAAAAAGTGAATCGTATTCAACAGGATATTGCGCCTACCGACGTTTTTGGTGATGATCATGGTGAAATGCTTGTCCTGAGTTGGGGCGGCACCTATGGAGCGTGCCGATCTGCTGTAGAAACTTTGCACGAGGAGGGGAAGAAGGTTTCCCACGCTCATCTTCGTTGGATCAGTCCATTGCCAAAAGATCTGGGTGAAATCATTATTGGATTCAAGAATGTTTTGGTTCCAGAAATCAATTTAGGACAACTCCTCCGCTTGATTCGCTCTGAATACCTCGTTGATGCACAGGGATTGAACTTGGTTCGCGGCCGTCCAATTGGCGCATCAACGATTATCGAAACCGTTAACAAAACACTGGGTTAAGACCATGACTGACGTACAAACATCCCAATTAACCAAAAAAGATTTTGAATCAGACCAGGCAGTACGCTGGTGTCCCGGGTGTGGCGATTATGCCATTTTAGCCCAAACACAAAAGAATATGCCGACATTTGGTAGGAAAAAAGAAGACTTTGTATTTGTTTCCGGGATTGGTTGTTCCAGCCGCTTTCCGTATTATATGAATACGTATGGATTTCACTCCATCCATGGTCGTGCAGCCGCAGTGGCTTCGGGTGTAAAGATCGCCAACCCCGACCTGTCTGTTTGGATTGTTACGGGCGATGGCGATGGACTCTCTATCGGTGGAAACCATTTTATGCACGCATTGCGCCGGAATATGGATTTCAATATTTTGATGTTTAACAACAGGATCTATGGGTTAACCAAAGGACAATATTCTCCAACCTCCGAATATGGAAAAGTGACGAAAGCGACACCCTATGGTTCCATCGATTTTCCATTGAATCCACCCTCATTGGCTTTGGGAGCTCAAGCAACCTTCGTAGCCCGAACTATTGATCGTTGGCAAAAACACATGGCTGAAATGTTGGAACGTTCCTATCAGCATGCCGGGGGTTCCTTCACTGAGATCTACCAGAATTGCAACATTTTTAACGATGGCGCTTTTGAAGGCTACACCAGTGGGGACAAGTTTGAAAATGTAATCGAATTGAAACACAATGAACCCATGATTTTTGCCAGTGGAACCAAGGGGATCAAACTGGACGGATCCACCGCCGTTGTCGTAGATATGGAGACACATGGTATCGATGAGATTCTTGTCCATGATGAAACAAATTTAGACTTGGCTCATATTATAGCAAACTGGACGTCCAACCCTGTATTGCCCGAACCCATCGGCGTGATCTATTCCATTGACAAAAACACATACAATCAGGAAATGATAAACCAGATCGAAATGGCCAAAAAAACCAAAGGGTCCGGTAACGTTCAGGATCTTTTGAATGCTGGAGACACGTGGGTCGTGGATTAAAATCATGTCAACACGGATAGAGAATGACAGCCTTGGCACGGTAGAAGTACCATCCGACCGGTACTATGGTGCACAAACGCAGCGTTCGTTCGAGAATTTCAAAATTGGCGGTGAACGATTTCCCAGAGAATTTATCCGGGCTTATGGGATCCTGAAAAAAGCCGCTTCCACCGTAAATCATGCAAATGGGAGATTGGATGAGAAGCTGAAAAAGGCCATCCATAGCGCTGCGGACGAAGTGATTGAAGGAAAACTGGACGATCATTTTCCATTGGTGGTTTGGCAAACTGGGAGTGGAACCCAGACCAATATGAATTTCAATGAGGTGATTTCCAACCGGGCCATCGAATTGTTGGGCGGGGAACTGGGCAGCAAGGAGCCGGTCCATCCAAATGACCATGTGAACATGAGTCAGTCCACCAACGATACTTTTCCATCCACGATTAATATTGCGGCAGTCGAAAGTGTTCATAATCTTTTGTTCCCAGCCATAAAGACACTTCGGGATGCACTGCAGGAAAAGTCGGACGCATTTAAGGATATTATAAAACTTGGGAGAACGCACCTTCAGGATGCCACGCCACTGAGCCTCGGACAGGAATTTTCGGGTTACGTTTCCGCTTTGGATCATGGCTTGAATCGGTTGGAAAAAGCCCTTGATAATTGTTATGAACTTGCCATGGGTGGTACTGCCGTCGGAACCGGGATTAATTCTTTGGAAGGCTTCGGTGAGGCATCCGCTAAGGAAATTTCTGATCTCACGAGGTTACCGTTTAGGACAGCTGAGAACAAATTTGAGGCCTTGGGCGGACAGGACGGTATAGTGGAACTTTCCGGTGCTCTGAAAGTGCTCGCCGTTTCACTGTTTAAAATCGCAAACGACATACGCTGGCTGGCCAGCGGTCCCCGTTCGGGAATTGGCGAACTTGTTCTGCCGGAAAACGAACCCGGTTCTTCCATTATGCCCGGAAAGATCAACCCCACCCAGTGCGAAGCTATGACCATGGTTTGCACACAGGTGATGG
>CAYNPR010000050.1:0-9191 GCA_964399115.1 uncultured bacterium
CACCATTTTTGAGGGTTCTATATTTATTCATATGGTTTTCTCCGTTTTTTTCATAGCGATGGTAAGATCACGATGAGGCTAAATATTACTTAACAGGCTGAGTGATGAGTGCCCAATTTTCGTTATTTTTTCACCGCATCCCAAATTTTATCCATTTCTTCCAAAGTTGAATTTTCCACAGTTTTACCTCTTCGTTCTAATTCTTCCTCTACCTGGAAAAATCTGCTGGTAAATTTCTGATTGGTTTTCCGCAATGCATCTTCAGCAGGAAATTTCAGAAATCGTGCCAAATTTACAATCGCAAAAAGAACGTCGCCTATTTCCTCTTCAATATGTTCCCTGTTGTTTTTAGTTTGGGCTTCTTTCAGTTCCTGAATTTCCTCGTGGACCTTATCCCAGACTTCTTCCACTTTCTCCCAGTCAAAACCTGCATAGGATGCTTTTTCCTGAAGGCGTTGTGCACGGACAAGAGCTGGAAGCGCCATTGGGACGCCATCCAATCTGGATTTACGATTCTTTTCCTCATGTTTAGCCGCTTCCCAGTTCTGTTTTGCATGAAAAGCGGCATCGGTTTTTTTGTCACCAAAAACATGCGGGTGACGACGAACCAGTTTTTCATTCAATATATCAAGAGAATCGGAAACGTTGAAACCGGAATTTTCACTTGAGATCTGGGCCTGCAGTACAACATGAAGCATAATATCGCCCAATTCTTCCTTAAACGTGTCCCAATCCTTTCGATCTACGCTTTCCATCAATTCATAGGCCTCCTCTAAAAAATATGGCAGGAGCGATTCGTTAGTTTGTTCCTTATCCCAGGGGCAACCATCAGGACCGCGCAATGTTTCGACGATTTCCAAGAGGTTAATAAATTTTTCAGCTACCTGTTGTTTATCCATTTATTTCTCAAAAAGACTTTGCCAATTGACCTGATTCAATAATTCATTTTCAATTTTCTGCATTTTTAATTTTTTCACTTCGGTTTCGTCTGCGTATCCTAATAAATGTAAACTTCCATGAATGATAAGCCGAGCGACTTCCTTTTCAAATGGTTCCTTTAATTTATTTGCGTTTTCCTTTGCACGCGGAAGACTGATATAAATCTCTCCCTCAATTTGTTTTTCTGAATAATCGTTCAATCTAAATGCAATAACATCGGTGAATTCGTTTTTATCAAAGAATTCCTTTTTTAAATCAAACAGTAATTCATCCGTTCCAAAAATAAAGGAAACATCGCCTTCACTTGCTAAATGATCGCCAAAAACTTTATTGCCTAATTCAGTTACTTTATGAGGATCTGGATTTTGTAATTGCGGATCACTATCTACGGAAATTTGAATCATGATGAGGACGGATGTCCCGGATCATCCGGATATTCAATCCGAATATGATATATGCCTCTAAGTACGGGAAGCATCCCAGTGTTCCCATCCACCGTTCCCTTGATTTTATTCAATTCATCCAGAGTCAAAGGACAATCATCAAGCTGACCATCATCTATCCTATTTTTAATAATTTTATCAATCATGGATTCAATTTTGATCACATCCGGATCTTTAATAGACCGGACCGCCGCTTCCACAGCCTCACAGATCATCAATATTCCGGTTTCTTTTGTATTTGGTTTAGGTCCAGGATACCGGAAGAGGCTTTCATCCACTTTGTCGCCCGTTTTTTCAGCCATCTTAAGGGCCATACGATAAAAATATTCAACCCGGGATGTTCCATGATGCATAGGGATAAAATCAGTTACAACTTTGGGAACATTGTATTCATCTGCCTGTCGCAAACCCTCTTTTACATGATTTCGAATGATTCTTGCGCTCATGATAGGTGTTATTTCGTCATGCTTGTTTTCCCCGCTATATTGGTTCTCGATGAAATATTCCGAGTTGGTCATCTTCCCTATATCGTGATAATAGGCACCAACCCTACATAGGAGGGAATGTGCCTGAATAGAGTCTGCACAAGCTTCCGCAAGATTTCCCACAACAATACTGTGGTTGAAAGTTCCATTTGTTTCCTGTTGGGCACGCTTGAGCAAGGGATGGTCAAAATCCAAAAGCTCTATCAAGGTGAGATCAGTTGTAATCTCAAAAAGGATCTCAAATAATCCAATCAATCCATATGTGACAATCGGTGCGAGAACGCTATTGATCATTAAATACTGAATATCCCCAAGCATGGATATCCAACTGTGTTCCTTAAATAACCCGAGTCCAAATACAACAATTATACTGGCAGCCATCAAGGCAAACATCGTTGTGAAAAGTTGACTTCGTTTTCTCAGTTTTCGAATATTATAGACGGCAATAGTTGATGTAAAAAGGGATACGATCACAAGATCAATATTTTGTCCCATCATCAAACCCATAAGAATTGCCATGGACGTTGTTGCCATGAATCCGATCCGGGCATCAAACAAAATTGTGAGGGTCATGGCACCTACGGTTACCGGGATTAAATATTCCGACCATTCAAATTGAATCACAAATATATGAGCTAATCCAAGTTGCAGCAGAAAAACGATCGAAATCAAAAATACCATTTTCCAATCCTTGAATATCGACACTCTGTATACCACCAAAAACGCGAAAAAGAGAGATACTACGATGGAGAGCAAAATAATTCTCCCTAGAAAATTGCTTATTATTTTTGCCCAGCCCGAACCTGCTTGTTGTTTAGTAATGACAACCGAAAGTGAATTAAGTTTTTGTAATACATCTTCCGTAATGCGCATATTGGCATCAACAATCATTTCATTCTCCAAGACCACACCTTGGTTTCTAGGAACCCTATTCAAGGTTTCATTCTGGCGCAGAGTAGTTTTTTCCTGATCGAACAAAAGATTTGGTTTCATAAATTCTACAATCAAATTGTCTCCAAGATCCCTAAATCCATCCCCTTCCGGAAAATAAGAAAAAAGTTCTTTCCTCGACTTGGTCCAAGCGGCTTGAAGATCATTAAAACTTTCCGGGGATGCCAAGTCTGGGACATCGTTTTGGTTTACGGTGACTTCGTTGCTGAGGATGTCTTCAACAGCGATGTCATAAATCCCCTCTGTCCAACGGTTTCTGCAGATTTGGAGAATCTTCTCTTGATCTCCATCAAGATCTTTCATGTCTTTTGGATTGTTTTCAGTCTTGATATACGCCAACCAAGAGGGCTTCTCTTTCGTAAAAGGGAAAAGACGATTAAACTCGCTTGTCAGAATAGAAAGGTTCGTACTGTCTGAAACAAATTCCGACCGGGCTTTTTCGTACTGTTTATGATATCGTCTTTCATAGACCAGTCGTTTTGATTCCTCGAACCTCCAATGGCGATGGCGGAGTTCATTTACCATGGTGAAAAATGCAGAAAGAGCTTTTGTCTGTTTTGTAACGATCTCATCTTCTCTGTTAAAAAGAAATGGGACTGATTTTTTCTGTTCTTCCAAATCGATCTTTAAACGATCATCGGTTTTTAAGATTGGGAACGTAAATGGAGCGATTATGGGTTCTCGGGTAATATCATTTAGTTGATATGTGTATTTCAATGTCTTTCCCCGGGGAAAAAGGAGCGAAATCACGAAAACCAATACAAAGATAATCACATATTGAATCCAGTATTGATCAAGCGACAAGACTCGACTCAGAAAAAATGGATTTTTTTTATCAGCAGTCATAAAACCAAAAAATCCTTCATGATTTCCCGTGAAATGATGAGCCGTTGAATCTCACTGGTTCCTTCACCTATTTCCAAGACTTTTGCATCCCTGAAAAACCTTTCAACATCATATTCTTTTACATAACCGTAGCCACCATGAATCTGTATTGCTTCCGTAGTCACTTCCATGGCCGTTTCACTGGCGAAAAGCTTAGCCATGGCAGCCTCTTTCATAATATTTTCCCCTTGATCTTTAAGCCAAGCGGCATGATAAACCAGCAGTTTTGAAGCCTCAATTTTCGTGGCCATATCTGCAAGTTTGAATCCAACCGATTGAAATTGGTGAATTGGTTTTCCAAACGCTTCCCTTTCCGTTGAATATTTCATCGCTCTTTCAAACGCTCCTATAGCTGTCCCCACTGATAAGGCTCCTATTGATACGCGACCGGAGGTTAGCGTTTTCATAAAGGTTTTAAATCCATCTTTCGGTTTTGCCAATAGTGAAGAAGCCGGGATCTGCATATCTTTAAAAAATAATTGCCGCGTGTCACTGGCCCGCCAACCCATTTTGTCTTCCTTGGGCCCAATTTCCAAACCCGGTGTTTCGGTCGGAATCGTAAAAGCTGCGATACCAAGGTTTTTACCATCATCTTCCACTTGGGACGTAAAAGACAAAACTCCGGATTCTCCAGCATTGGTAATGAATATTTTTCCGCCGTTTACCACATATTCATCTCCTTTCAAAATGGCTTTTGTTTTTGTGGCGGAGGCATCACTGCCAGCATCCGTTTCCGTCAGACCAAATGCACCAAGCATTTCACCCGTTGCAAGTTTTGGCAGATATTTCTTTTTTTGATCATCGGAACCAAACAACAAAATCGGCAATGTCCCTAAAGATGTGTGAGCCGCCATGGTAATGGCAACGGATGCATCTGCTCTTGCCAGTTCAATAATAGCAGTGACAAAAGCAACCATGTCCAAACCTGCCCCACCATATTCCTCCGGTACGATGATACCCATCAGCCCAAGTTCACCCATTTTTTTAACCAGTTCCCTAGGAAACTTTCCTTTCTCGTCAAACTCCTGAGCAACGGGACTTATTTCTGAATCAGCAAATTCGCGAACCATATCTCGAATCATAATATGTTCGTCTGTGAAGAACAATTTATCCATTTTAAATCAATATCTTTGGTTAAAGGGTTAAGATTAAATTTACAAACAGGAGCTATGAGGATGGAGATAAACGAATATCTCTTGCATTAAATTGAATGGATTCTTTTCCCTTCCATAAATTGGTTTCAACAACGCCGGCAATATCAATGGGCTCCCCTATAATTAAATCTTGATAAAGTTCCGACAACCCGAATCCTACTACATCGATGGTTGAATGTTTCTGCCGAACCTGAAATCGGATATGATCACCGTTGCCAATCACCTTCGGATTCCCAACAACCTGAACTTTCATCAATGCAAATTTAGGTCTCATATTTCCGGGGCCATAAGGTCCTAACTTTTTTAAAATATCCAAGAATCTATTGTTTATATCTGCGAGTGAAACTTCACCATCCAAAATAAGTGACGATTCAAGGTCATCCTGATTTAAAGCTTTATCAACATATGTAAAAAATGATTTTTTAAACTCATCCAATTTGGATTCATGGATAGACAAACCACCAGCCATAGCATGGCCACCAAAAGTATCCAGAAATTTACTTGAAGCAGACAAAGCTTTGTATAAATCCAACCCTTTAATACTACGGGCAGAACCTTTCCCATTCCCTTCCTCATCGAATGAAATGATAATAGTAGGTCGGTTAAACGTTTCTTTCACCTTAGAAGCCACAATACCAACAACGCCCTGATGCCATCCCTTTGATCCTAAAACAATCGCTTTGTCTTTTTCCAAGTCAACTTCGCAATTCACCTGCAACAGTGCATCATTCACAACGGATTTCTGTATAGCTTGACGTGTTTTGTTCTCCTTGTCCAATTCAACTGCCAATTGCTCTGCTAAGCTATGATCCGTTGTAGTAAGCAGTTTCACGGAACGGTTCGCATCTCCAAGCCTACCTGCCGCATTAATTCTGGGAGCAATGTGAAACACAACTTGGGTTACCGTTAATTCACGGGCTAAATCAATATTTGCAACCTTCAGCAATTCACGAAGCCCCGGCCTGAGTGTGGTTCTAAGCGTTTGTAGCCCATAGTGAACGATTATTCTATTTTCATCTATCATGGGGACAAGATCCGCTGACGTCCCCAAAGAGACCAAGTCCATTAGATCAACGATTAAATCAAATGAAGCATTTAACTTTTGAACAATTCCCGTTAACAGTTTGAGAGCAACACCACCACCACAAAGTCCCTTAAACGGGTACATGCAATCCGCCTGTTTTGGATTAAGAATCGCAAAGGCATTAGGAAGTGCTTCTCCGGGAATGTGGTGGTCAGTAATAATAACATCAATTTCTTTTTCATTTGCGTAATTGACACGATTGATCGCATTAATCCCACAATCGCATGTGATGAAAAGATCGGCACCAAACTTCTTTGCTTTATCTATCCCTAGTTCCGACACTCCATATCCTTCCTTTACCCGATTAGGAATATAAGTGTCAATGGTTGCACCTAAGGATAGAAGCCCTATGGATAATAATGACGCCCCTGTTGTGCCATCTACGTCATAATCTCCAAAAATGAAAATAGGTGTTTTAGATTTGATATTTGCAATAACTCTATCAACTGCAATATCCATATTTTTCATAAGAAAAGGGTTGTACAAATTTGATAAATCGGGAGAAAAAAAGGATTTCGCATGATTCTTGTTTTCCAATCCACGATTGATCAGCACTTGTGCTATAATTTCCGGAACTTGGAATTGCTTCATCAGTGCATTGATTTTTAAAGGATCAGGATTTGGGTTTATCCAACGCATGGGAAAATAAAATTGTTGAGCCGGCCTATAAGCCGAGTTTTGTCCTAACCAAAAATTCGGTTAGGGATGGTCATTCATCTGGTCCCAAAGTTGCCGTTGGGATCAAGCAATCTACCCACTCCTCAATTAACGCGAACAACGTCTCGGAGCCTATTCGATCTTACACCGGATGGGGTTTACAAGCTTCCCGATTCTTACCTGGAACTTGTGGTCTCTTACACCACCTTTTCACCCTTACTTCACTATCAGTGAAGCGGTCTATTTTCTGTTGCACTTTCCATGATCCGCCATAGCGAATCTCCTCTCATTAAGAGGCATCCAGTTCTGCGGTGCCCGGACTTTCCTCCCCCAGACCACAAATGCGGGCTAGGAGCAACCATCCAGCCGACCCAAACTTTTAATAAAACAACTTAATTTACGGAATTATTTGAACTATAAAGAAATCTTCCGCACACGTCACAATTATGTATCCGGGTGTTTGCTTTAACTTCCGCTACAATCTGAGCAGGAATATGTGCGCCACAGCCACCACATGCTTGTCCGGAAAGCATCACAACGGCAAGATTGGCACGTGCTTGAAATACGCGGTTATAAACGGACAATGTGGTGGAGTCAATTTGATGTATTTTTTCCGAACGCTTTTTCTCAAGATCTGATTTTTCTTCGGCAGATTCAGAAATCGCAGATTCAAGTTTTCCTCTGCGATTTGAGAGATCTTGAGTCAATGATTCCAACTCTGATTGCATCTTTTCTACGGATTGCGTCAACACATCCTTTTCTTCCATTGTGGCTAATGTTTCTGACTCGAGGGTTGATCGCTCTTCTTTCAAGTAATCAATTTCCTGCATTAACGCATCATATTGTTTATTGTTTGTAACCAAGAAAAGCTGGTCTTTTAATTTATCAACTTTTTCATTGATCGCATCAATACGAACTTCTTTTGTATGGACCTCAACCTCGATATCCTTTAATCGATTTTTATTTTCTATAAGTGATTTCTTGATGGTGTCTTCTTGATCGTTCAATTGCTCAACTTTTCCAGGAAGATCACCCAATAGATCATTCAGATCCTGAAGTTTTGTGTCAATTTCCTGAAGTAAAATAAGATTTTCCATAGACATAGTTTCTCCTGTATCAATACAAAAAAAATGCACCGTTTTTGGTGCATTTTAACAAGTTATTACAGGGGTCTGCTCCAAGGGGAAAGCGGACCCCATTATTTTTTCCGAATATACAAAATCCCAAAGGCTTCATATGTAATCTCTATTCATTTTCATATCGGAAATTTACAATTTTAATCAACGAATCTGAATCGATAAATCAACCATATTCATGAAAAATTAGTTTGTTGTTCTAGAATGGGTTCTATATCCATAAGTGATTTTTTAATAGTATGACTATTTCCGCCTACACCTTCCCTATATAAAGTGACTATCTCATCTTTTATTTCAGCTACTTTCCATTCTAAATCTTCAAGAATGATCCGATCTCCGATTCGAACCTTTGATTTCATTTCGATATTGTTATTCTTCGGTTCCATCATAACCAGTAAATTTGCCGACAATTGGATAAATAAAACAAGAACACTTGATAAAATCGAATTAGTTTGTAACAGGAATTTTTCTTTAATCTTGACCAATCATTTTAACCTTTTATCGGATTTTTCACTCCATGAATAATTCATTCGTCACGCGTCATATCGGTCCACGGGAATCAGATATAAAAATAATGTTGTCTGAATTGGATTTGTCTTCCTTGGATGAATTATCTACAGCCGTAGTCCCGGAAAATCTTCAGATGAATTCTAAGCTCAAGCTACCACCAAAATTATCTGAAGTTGAAACCATCAAACGTTTGGAGGAAATGGCTGAAAATAATTCTGTTTTTCGTTCTTATATAGGTATGGGATATTATGGCACAATTGTTCCCGGCGTAATTAAAAGAAATATTTTCGAAAATCCCGGCTGGTACACGGCTTACACACCTTATCAGGCGGAAGTATCACAAGGAAGATTGGAAGCATTGCTGAATTTTCAAACCATGGTATCGGATCTAACCGGACTCCCTCTGGCAAATGCATCTCTTCTGGATGAAGGAACCGCCGCCGCTGAAGCCATGCTTATGTTTTTTAATACAACAACGCATGCAGAGAAAAATACGTTTCTGGTTTCGGATGCTTGCCATCCTCAAACCATTGACGTGCTTAAAACTAGATCAGAACCTTTGGGAATTATCCTAAAAATATTAAATCATGAAAATTTTATTTTTAATGAAACGGTTTTCGGAGCATTGGTTCAATACCCAGATACGGAAGGATCAATTCAGAATTTCTTTTCTTTATGCAATTCGGCACACGAAAATAAATCTTTCATTTGTATGGCCACGGATTTGTTAGCGCTGACCCTTTTAAAATCTCCCGGAGAAATGGGAGCTGACGCCGCAGTTGGAAATTCACAACGATTTGGCGTTCCCATGGGATATGGTGGGCCACATGCTGCATTTTTTTCCGCAACAGATAAATTTATACGAAAAATTCCTGGAAGAATAATCGGCGTGTCTAAGGATTCCCATGGAAATCCCGCACTCCGGATGGCGCTCCAAACACGAGAAC
>CAYNPR010000051.1:0-9032 GCA_964399115.1 uncultured bacterium
CTCATTGTTTTTCAAAAAATGACGGTGGGATTTTAACATCTCACCCGACGGAGAATCAAGCCATATTTACCAATTTTCTGTTTTTAATTACACTTTGGAGCGGATGATCGGAAACAAGATTCGGAATTTGAACGACACTGTCAACATTCCATAAAATAACATCCGCTTTTTTCCCCACCTCGATAGAACCCACTTCTCTCTCAATTAAAAGTGATTTCGCGGATGTGTAGGTTGCCGCCTTCATCGCATCCATGATAGGTATTTTCATATAAATGCAAGCTAAGGATAAAACAAAGGACATGGACTGTATACTGCAACTTCCGGGGTTGAAATCCGAAGCCAAGGCGATCTCTACACCAGCATCTTTTAATTTCTGATAGGGTGCATAGTTGGTTTTCCCAAGAAAAAACGTCGTTCCGGGCAACAATGTGGCGATTACGCCTTTTTCCGCCATTTTAAGGATGCCTTCATTACTGACTGCCATAAGATGATCCGCGGAAATGGATCCGGTTTTCCCAGCCAACTCCGCCCCGCTGGAATCTTCAAATTCATCTGCATGGATCCGTGGTATCAATCCATATTTTTTTCCGGTATCCAGTATTTTGCGACTTTGTGCAACGGAAAAATAACCATTTTCACAAAAAACGTCATTGAATTTGGCGATACCTTGTTCAGACACCGCTGGAATCATTTCATTACAAATTAAATCAATGTAGCCATCATGATCATTCTCAAATTCCGGCGGGAATGCATGTCCACCCATAAAGGTTGGAATCAAGTCAATATCATGAACCTGATTTACTTCATCCATCACTTTAAGTGACTTCAATTCAGACTCTGTATTTAAACCATATCCACTTTTACATTCCACTGTAGTTGTGCCCAATGACAAGAACCGATCCATTCGGGCATTCACCCGTGAAATAAGGACAGATTCCGAAGCGCTTCTAACATCGTTTATGCTTTTGACAATCCCACCACCCGCTTTTGCGATTTCTTCATAAGTGGCACCCTGAAGCCGCATGGCAAACTCATCTTCCCTGCTATTTAGAAAGACCGGATGCGTATGTGGGTCCACAAACCCTGGAGTGACCAGTTTTCCTCTACAATCGAGAATTTGATCAGCATCACCCAAGTTTTTACCTACTTCGGTGAACTGAGTTCCTTCAATGGCGACTTCCACTTGTTCCAGAGCAACCATTTCATCCATCTCAGAATCAAAGGTGACCAATTGACCAATATTAATTAGTTTTAAAGAATCCATTTTTCTGTATCAAAATATTTTACCCACATCGAAATGAAGATTAAACCTAATTCTATAACCTACTTTCTACTCTTTGATCGACATGGGAATATCAATATCCCACTTTTTAGCATTGTCGATGGCAGCTTCATAACCAGCATCCGCATGGCGATAAATACCCGTACCGGGGTCATTTGTCAACACACGCTCAAGCCTGATATCTATTTCTTTCGTTCCGTCCGCCACAATTACCTGTCCTGCATGGAGAGAATATCCCATACCAACTCCTCCTCCATGGTGAAAAGATACCCAAGAAGCTCCGCTGGCCGTGTTTAGCATTGCATTCAATAGTGGCCAATCCGCTACCGCATCGGTTCCATCTCTCATTGCTTCAGTTTCCCGATTCGGTGATGCTACTGAACCACAATCCAGATGATCCCTTCCAATAACAACAGGTGCTCTTAATTCACCATTTCTAACCATCTCATTCAAAGCCAGGCCAAACTTGGCTCTATCGCCATAACCTAACCAACAGATCCTCGATGGAAGCCCTTGGAATTGAACCTGCTCTTGTGCCATTTTGATCCAGCGACACAATGCTTCGTCTTGCGGAAACAACTCCAAAACTTTTTGATCGGTTTTATGAATGTCTTCAGGGTTACCAGATAAAGCCACCCAACGAAAGGGACCTTTCCCTTCACAAAACAACGGACGGATATAGGCGGGAACGAAACCTGGATAGTCAAATGCATTTTCGACACCCGCTTTCACAGCTTGGGCACGAAGATTGTTCCCATAATCAAATGCAATGGATCCCCTGGCTTTTAGGTCGAGAATCCCTAAAACGTGCTCGCCCATGGCTCGGATGGATTCTTCAATGTATTTTTCTGGATCGGATTCCCTGAGCGCATTGGCTTCATCGAGAGAAAAATGGTTCGGGATATAACCTATCAACTCGTCATGTGCCGATGTTTGGTCTGTGACCAAATCGGGTACAATGCCTCGTTTGGCGAATTCCGGCACTAGATCAGCCGCATTCCCCAATAATCCAATAGATAGCGGTTCATATGCATCCACGGCTTCCTTAGCCCATTTAAGGGCTTCGTTCAAGCTTTCCGTGGATTTATCCAGATATTGTGTTTCCAATCTTCTTCTTATTCGCCAGGGGTCAACCTCTATGCAAATGGCAACTCCGTTGGCCATCTTCACAGCCAAAGGTTGAGCTCCGCCCATGCCTCCAAGACCTGCCGTAAGCGTCAATTTTCCTTCGAGAGAATCTGCGTTCCAATGTGTTTTTGCCGCTGCAATAAACGTTTCATAGGTTCCCTGAAGAATACCCTGTGTACCGATGTAAATCCAACTTCCCGCCGTCATTTGACCAAACATCATAAGACCGCGTTTTTCCAGTTCGTTAAAATGTTCCCAGTTAGCCCAATTTGGAACAAGATTTGAATTGGCGATCAGGACTCGTGGGGAAGTGGAATGGGTCTTGGCCACTCCCACCGGTTTCCCGGATTGGATAAGCAAAGTTTCATCCGGTTCCAATCGCTTTAGCGTATTTAAGATTGCATCAAAGCATTCCCAATTCCGAGCTGCTTTCCCCTTACCCCCATAAACAATAAGTTCATCCGGAATCTCCGCCACGTCTGGATCCAGGTTGTGCTGAATCATGCGGTAAGCCGCTTCAATTTGCCAATTTTTACAGGAGAGTTCCGTTCCGGTGGGTGGGTGGATAATTCTTGACGTTTTTTTTCCAGCCATGGATTAAATTTACTGAAAATATTTTAACAATTTAGATGCATAGGATGGCTCATCCTTAAATACAGTAAAGGAAAAAATACTTATTCCACCAAAATCATTTTTTCCCGTTTGATATATCTTGCGTCCCGCTGCTTCAGGATCTTGGTTGTAAGTCGCGATTCCCATAATGATCTTATCATGGTATTCTGGCGGTATATTATCCTTCATGATCTTTAGATTTTCATTAAAAGTATTCATGTCAGTGGCATAATTCATTGGAACGGCCCAATCAAGATATCCACTCGCAAGCCAATCGTACCATTTTTGACCAAAATTATTTTGTGCTTTGAATAAATTTGGTTTTACGGCGGCAGACACAATGCAATCCGGTTGATAAGCTTTAATCCGTCTTGAAGCTTTATGGATAAACTGGGTAATGGCCGCATTCTTGAAATCACTGAAACTCGGTTTACCCTGAACTTCTAAAGCTGGCAATCCGGGTAAGCTACCGCTGTACTGGAAAAAATACTTCATACCCACCGGATTCAATCCCCATCCCAAATCCTGATAACGAACATAATCAAAATGGATCCCATCCAAATGGTAATTCTGCAATAGCTCCGTTAATATATTTTGCAAATGAGCATCCACTTCAGGATGGGTTGGCGCAAGGTAAATTCCTTCCTCATTTGGATTTCGGTTTCGCCGAATGTCGTCCAAAGTTTGTCCTATGTCCAACGGATCAGGATATTTTGTATCCAACCATTCAGGGTGGGTGAAAAGAAGATGATCCGACTGAGATGGTTTTTCAGATGATGACCAAAGATAATATACGTTGAACCACGCATGAATTTTGATGGAGGAATGTCTGGTTTTTTTTATTACATAAGCTAACGGGTTAAAATTCGTATCTTTTAAGAGGTGGGATCTAGGAACAAGTTTCGAATTATAGTAGGCATCACCTCTGCCACGAATTTGTATAAAGAGATGGTTGTAATTGTTTGCTTCGGCAAAAGAAAGAACTTCATCTAATTTTTCTTTTGTGATGATATGGTCTCGGACAACCCAGAGTGCTCTGACATCAAAGATTTCACAATAAATTAGCGTATGGCTTAAAAAAAGAAGGGCAACTATTGTCGCCCTTTTTATGGTGTTAATAATCAGATGCACTGATTTCAAGTTTTTAATCAGATCGGAAGTTAACTCTTCGTCTCGACTATACTTACGTCACTTTCGTTCATGAGATCAACAAATTCAATTACGGATACGGGAGCGCGATCATTGTCCCGAAAGCCCAACTTGGTAATCCGAGTATAGCCGCCATTTCGGTCTGCAAACGTAGGACCAATAGTGTCGAACAATTCACTAACAATTGACTTATGCGGGATTTTTTTCAATACTTGGCGCCGTGCATGCAAATCCCCAGACTTCGCAAAGGTCACTAATGGTTCTATATACGAGCGTAGTTCCTTGGCTTTGGCATCGGTCGTCTTGATCTTTTTATGAGTGATCAATGCAGAAGCAAGATTGGACATCATGGCTTTACGATGAGCCGTTTTCCTACTCAATTTACGTCCGGATTTCTTGTGCCTCATTTTATCCTTCTTCCGCCATAATTTTTTCCACTTCCATCCCAAAGTGAAGTCCCATAGAATCAAGTTTCTCAATAAGTTCCGTCAGTGATTTACGGCCAAAATTTTTGTATTTCAACATACGGTTTTCTTCTTTACTGACCAGTTCATAGATGTATTTAATGCCGGCTGCTTGAAGGCAATTATAACTCCGAACTGACAATTCCATTTCATCAATGGTCTGATTCAGGAGCTTTCTCAAGGCAAGTGTTTCTTCGGAGACACCGTCAGACAATTCTAAAACAGTTGGATCAGAAATTGCCTCAATAAACTTCAGATGATCGCGAAGATAAGTAGATGAATAACTCAGCGCATCCTTTGCAGTTATGGAACCATCCGTTTCCACATTCATAGTCAGAATTTCTATAGGTTCCTTCGCACCTGGGACAGGGGTAACGTTAAAAGTGACAGACACCACAGGATTGAAAATACTGTCGATCGAAAGGGTCCCCAATGTAAGATTTGGAAGGTCATTTTCTTCAGATGCTACATATCCTTTCCCAATGCCAATACGCAGTTCAATATCAATCTTACCTTTTGAATTGATTTCAGTGATATATTGATCCGGATTTAAGATTTCAAACTGATCGCTTGCATCCTGAATATCCTGGGCAGTGAAAACCCTTTTCCCCTTTAAGGACAATGTAAGTTTATCGGGGTCGTTATCCATCAATTTAAATCTGATTTTTTTCAAATTCATTATGATATCAGCTACATCTTCTTTCACTCCATTTATGGTAGAAAACTCATGCTGAACACCATCTATTTTAACATGAGTAATGGCGGCACCAGGAATGCTGGTCATTAAAACACGACGCATTGCGTTTCCGAGAGTGATGCCGTAACCGCGTTCAAGCGGTTTAACAGAGAAGATTGCCATATCTCCTGATTTGGATTCTTCTTTGAAGTTGACGTTTAAATTCAATTCTTTAGCCATAATGAGTGATTCCTATTTAAACTATTTTGAATATAATTCTACTACCAATTGTTCATTTACCGTGAGCTGCATTTCATCTCGATCAGGGATGGAGACAAAAGTACCTCGCATTTTTGCTTTATCCAATTCAAGCCACGGTAAATCCATGTCGCCTTTAATTCGACGCATGGAATCCAAGATATTATCCATTTTTTTACTTTTGTCTCGAACCTCAATTACATCGCCTGGTTTTACGATATAAGATGGGATATTGACAATGTGGCTATTCACGAGGAAATGTTTGTGGCTAACCAACTGACGCGCTGCTGGGCGGGATGAAGCAAACCCTAAACGGTATGCTACATTATCCAGCCTGCTTTCCAATAATTGAAGCATATTGGTTCCCGTCTCGCCTTTCATACGTTCCGCACGTTTGAAAACCAAACTGAATTGTTTCTCCAATAAGCCGTACATGAATTTTATCTTTTGTTTTTCCTGAAGCTGCATACCGTAGTTTGAAAGTTTTCTTCGTCTATTTTGACCTTGTTGCCCAGGTGCATAAGGTTTTCGGTTTAAAAGACGATCATATTTTGAATTTCCAAAAATATTTTCACCATATTTCCGAACTAATTTTCCTCTTGGTATTCCAGTTTTTCCCATGAACTCTCCTTATACCCGTCTACGTTTTGGAGGACGGCAACCGTTATGAGGGAGTGGCGTCACATCCATAATGCTGGTAATCTGAAGACCAGCCACAGCAAGGGCACGAATTGCGGACTCTCGTCCGGAACCAGGGCCTTTGACCCGAACTTCTACACTTACCATCCCCATGGACATGGCGGTTTGTGCAGCTTTTTCGGCTGCTAAAGTCGCCGCATATGCTGTACTTTTCCGGGATCCTTTAAATCCGGATGTGCCCGCTGTTTCCCAGATAAAAACATTGCCATGGCTATCGGATAAAGTCACATGTGTATTATTGAACGTAGCCTTAATATGGGCTATGCCATGAGATTCAACCGATTTTTTCTTTTGCTTTTTTATTTTTTTATCAGCCAAAATCAAGTCTCCTTAGATAACTGCACTCTTTTTACCTAAACCAATTGTGCGTTTTTTACCCTTCCGCGTACGAGCATTGGTTTTCGTTCGCTGCCCATTGACTGGAAGGCCTCGTCGATGCCGCAAACCCCGGTATGCACCAACATCCTTCAATCGTTTAATATTCATCGCATTTTGGGACCGTAATTCACCTTCAACTGTTATGTTTAGACTAGATATCGCATCACGAATGGCAACAACTTGTTTTTCCGTCAAATCTTTTACGCGGCTTTCAGGATCCACCTTGGTAGCCTCGCAAATTTTTATCGCCGTTGTTAAGCCGATACCATGAATAAACGTCAATGAAAAGGGTACTTTTTTATCCCTTGGAATATCCACACCAACAATACGTGCCACAGGTTTCTCCTATCCTTGCCTTTGTTTATGTTTTGGATTGTCGCAAATCACAATTACAACACCTTTACGCCTTATAATCTTGCATTTTGAACAAATCTTCTTGACTGATGGACGAACTTTCATTTTTTTACTTCTGCCTGTATGTAATTCGACCCCGTGACAAATCGTAAGGCGATATTTCCAGCGTCACTACATCACCGGGTAAAATCTTGATAAAATGCATCCTCATTTTTCCACTCACATGTGCAAGGACTTCATGCGCTTCTCCACCAATTTCAACTTCCACCCTGAACATGGCATTCGGCAACGTTTCCTTGATAACCCCATCAATTGTGATTGGTTTTTCTTTAGCCATTTGAACCTACGGTTAAAATCTTAGGACCTTCCAACGTAATGGCAATTGTATGTTCAAAATGAGCGGATGCTTTTCCGTCTCGGGTAAAAACGGTCCAACCATCTTCTGCCGTAAATATTTCTTTAGATCCGGAATTAATCATCGGTTCAATAGCAATGCACATCCCAGGAACAAGTTGATATCCTTTTTTTGCTTCACCATAATTGGGAATTTGTGGTTCTTCATGAAGATCTCTCCCTATCCCATGCCCGACCAGTTCTCTGACCACAGAGAAACCAAAGCTTTCTGCTAGAGTCTGTACAGCATTCCCAATGTCGCCAACAAAATTACCGGGTACAGCCTGTTCGATCCCCTTCATTAACGAATCTCGGGTCACTTCCATTAATTTCTGTTTTTCCTTATCAATTTTCCCGACTGCGAAGGTCTTTGCATGATCGCCATAGTATCCATCCAACTCAACACCACAATCGATGCCCACGATTTGACCATCCTGTAAAACTTGCTTACCGGGAATCCCATGAACCACAGCATCATCGATGGATACGCAAAGCGTTGCAGGATAATCCATATAGCCCTTAAAGGCTGGACGAGCTCCTTGATGAGAAAGAATGAATTCTTCAGCTATTTGATCTAATTCTGAAACAAGAGTTCCAGCCTTAATCTGAGGTTCAATGAAGATCAAAGTATCCGCAACAATTTGGCAACTGCGGGCAATTTTATCAATTTCGCGTGTTGTTCGGGTATGCACCATTACATCCGTCTCCTTCCACGTATTTTTCCCTTTGTCAAAAAACCATCATAATGGCGCATCAGCAAATGAGATTCAATCTGTTGAAGTGTATCCAGAGCGACACCCACAATAATCAACAGACTTGTGCCACCAAAGAAAGAAGCAAGGTCGTAATTGATGTCCATAGACTTCATTAAGATGTATGGGAAAATAGCTACAAACGCAAGTGCAACTGAGCCAGGCAGCGTAACGCGTGTCAAAATATTGTCAATATATTCTGCCGTCTTTTTCCCTGGACGAACGCCCGGGATAAAACCACCTTGCTGTTTCATAGTGGATGATACCTGAACAGGGTCAAATGCAATGGCGGTATAGAAGTATGTAAAGAAAATAATCATCAACCCAAAAACAAACCAATAAAATGGATGGTCGAATGAAAACCAAATCATCAACCGTTGAGCAAAATCACTTTCACCCATGAATGTTGCAATAGTGCTGGGAATAAACATAATGGATTGAGCAAAGATAATCGGCATCACACCAGCCGTATTGACCCGCATTGGGATATGGGTGTTTTGCCCTCCATAGACCTTTCTACCCACGACACGCTTTGCATATTGCACAGGTATTTTTCGTGTACCTTGCGTCAGTAAAACGACAAAACAAATAATCAAAAACATAATTCCCATGAGAATAAGTTCCGAAAGAAGCCAACTATTTCCTCGGACTCCCGTCTGAATCAGCGTAATCTCCGAAAAAATAACGTTCGGAAAAGCAGAAACGATTCCGACCATGATGACAAGAGAAATTCCATTCCCAATACCACGTTCAGTAATTCGTTCACCCAACCACATCAAAAAGAGTGTTCCCGTTACCATGCTGACTATTCCAGTAAAGGTGAACATCGGTCCGGGATTTAAAACAACAGGTTGCCCGTTCGAAGATAAACTGGGTAGAAATACCGC